>NZ_JABJVY010000005.1:0-230005 GCF_040750475.1 Amorphus sp. 3PC139-8
CACATGGCGTCACGTCGGGCATCTCGTCCAGACCATCCCATCCGACGAATGCGCCAACTACTTCCAAAACGCAGGATACGCTTCCGTCACAAAATGACACGCTCTAGTCAATTTGTTCGGCTGCAATTTCGGACGGAAACCACTTCGCCTGGGCTTTGCTCAGGCCAGCGCGCGACCACGCGCCGGCCGATAGGCCGCGCCCGCGCAGCCGCGAGTGGAACGAGCCGGCGTGAGCGAAAAAATTGCTTAGCCCATCGTCGGCATGACGAAGTCGGCGTCGGCGCGCATGCCGGTCGGCCAGCGCGTGGTGACCGTCTTCAGCCGGGTGTAGAAGCGCATGCCCTCGGGCCCATGCATGTGGTGGTCGCCGAACAGCGACGCCTTCCAGCCACCGAAGGAATGGAACGCCATCGGCACCGGGATCGGCACATTGACGCCCACCATGCCGACTTCGATGTCCTGTGAGAACGCCCGCGCCACATCGCCGTCGCGAGTGAAGACCGCAACGCCGTTGCCGTAGTCGTGCCGGGAGATCACGTCGACCGCGCCGTCATAGTCGGCCGCGCGCACCACCGACAGCACCGGGCCGAAGATTTCCTCGCGCCAGATCGACATCTCCGGCGTGACCTTGTCGAACAGCGTCCCACCGATGAAGAAGCCGTTCTCGTAGCCCTGGCGATCCATCCGGAACTCGCGCCCGTCGACCACGAGTTCCGCGCCCTCGGCGACGCCGGCATCGACATAGCCGCGCACCTTGGCGAGATGCTGGGCGGTGACCAGCGGCCCCATCTCCGACGAACGGTCCACGGCCGGACCGATCTTCAGGGCCTCGATCTTCGGCACCAGCCGCTCGATCAGGGCGTCGGCGGTCTTCTCGCCCACCGGCACCGCGACCGACACCGCCATGCAGCGTTCTCCGGCGGAGCCATAGGCCGCGCCCATCAGCGCGCCGACGGCCATGTCCAGATCGGCGTCCGGCATGATGACCATGTGGTTCTTGGCGCCGCCCAACGCCTGCACGCGCTTCCCGTGCGCCGTGCCGGTGGCATAGATGTAGCGCGCGATCGGGGTGGAGCCGACGAAGCTCACCGCCTTCACATCCGGATGCGTCAGAAGGGCGTCCACCGCCTCCTTGTCGCCGTTGACGACGTTGAAGACGCCTTCGGGCAGACCGGCTTCGGTCAGAAGCTCGGCGATCAGGAGCGAGGCGGACGGGTCGCGCTCGGACGGCTTCAAGATAAAGCTGTTGCCGCAGGCCAGCGCCACCGGGAACATCCACATCGGCACCATGGCCGGGAAATTGAACGGCGTGATGCCGGCGACAACGCCTAGCGGCTGGCGCAACGAATGGCTGTCGACGCCGGTGCCGACATTCTCGGTGATCTCGCCCTTCAGAAGGTGCGGCGCCCCAACGGCGAACTCGACCACCTCCAGGCCGCGAGTGACCTCGCCCAGCGCATCCTCATGGGTCTTGCCATGTTCGGCGGAAATCGCCTCGGCGAGCCGGTCGGCATGCTCCTGGAGGAGGAACTTGAACTTGTCGAGAATGCGCGCGCGGCGCAGCGGCGGCGTCTTGGCCCACGCCGGAAAGGCCGCCTTGGCGACGGCAACGACATCGGCCACTTCATCGGCACTTGCCAGCGGCGCACGCCCGGTCACCTCTCCCGTCGCGGGATCGAAAACGTCGGAAAAGCGGTCGGAGCGACCGGCGACGCGCGCGCCGCCGACATAATGGGAAAGATCGGGCATGGGACATTCCTGACTTGCGTTGCGGGCCCCACGCTTGCGGTTTAATTTCCGCAAAGCAATCTAATATAATAAACAATAGATATGCAAAAATCCGCACTCAACAACGCTGCCGGCTTAGATTGGGACGATGCCCGCGTGTTCCTCGCCGTCGCCCGCGCGGGCCAGTTTCTCGCGGCCGCACGCACGCTCGGCCTGAACCAGGCGACGCTGAGCCGTCGGGTGGCCGCATTGGAAACGGCACTCGGCAGCAAGCTTCTGATCCGGCGTACCCATGG
The DNA here is from genome assembly GCF_040750475.1 of Amorphus sp. 3PC139-8. NCBI lineage: Bacteria > Pseudomonadati > Pseudomonadota > Alphaproteobacteria > Hyphomicrobiales > Amorphaceae > Amorphus > Amorphus sp. 3PC139-8. Next base: position 2,025 of record NZ_JABJVY010000005.1, read on the forward strand.
CTCAGAGCTGACGGAGGCCGGCCATCGGCTGGTGGCCGCTCTGGAGCGGGTGGAAACGGAGTTTATCCGGGCGCAGGCCGCCATCGGCGACCATGAAGCCGCTCTTGCCGGCACCGTCCGCATTGGAGCACCCGACGGCTTTGGGGTCGGCTTCATCGCCCCGCGGCTGGCCGATCTCGTCGCCCGCCATCCGGGCCTCAGGCCCCAGCTCGTGCCGGTGCCGCGCAGTTTTTCCCTCTCCAAGCGCGAGGCGGACGTCGCCGTGCTGGTCGGCCGGCCGGACACCGGCCGCCTGGTCGCCCGCAAGCTCACCGATTACACGCTCAGCCTCTACGCCTGCGAGCGCTATCTGGAGGCCAACGGGCGGCCGACCGCCCCAACCGACCTCGCCCGCCACCGGCTGGTCGGTTATGTCGACGATCTGATCCCTACCCCCGCGCTGGACTATGCGCGCGAATTCCTGCGCAACTGGCGCTCCGACGTGGAAGTCTCCAGCGCGCTCGGCCAACTTGAAGCCGTACGCGCCGGCGTCGGCATCGGCGTTCTGCACGACTATCTGGCGCGCCCGGTTCCCGGCCTCGTCCGCGTGCTTCCCGAGCTATCCGCGACCCGGGCCTACTGGCTTGCCAGCCACGAGAGCCTGCGCGACCTCCCGCGCATTCGGGCCACCATGGCATTCTTGGCCGATGCGGTGCGCGCCAACCAAGCTCACTTCACGGCCCGATAACCCGGCAAGTCGAGCGGATCGATCGAACGCGCGCGCTACGCCTTCCCTCCCCCCAAAGCGTCAGCCCCAGAGCATCGACCCGAACGCCCGGAGCGCCGGGCACTCGAGTGTGTACATAAATCGCGAGAAGTCGGATTCTTCGCTTGAGTTCCGCTAAATTTTCTCCAAATATGTATACATAACGAGCCAGCGAGGGTGGCTTTCGGCGAACTAGCGGACGACCGGCCGCAAACCAGGAGCAGGATCGCGGGTAAGCGGGAACCGGCTTTCCACGTGAATTTCGCTCTAACCTATTGGGATTAGTCGCGTTTCAGAATTTCGGATCGTTTTGTTTCGAAATCGTCGCGATCTCGCCGGTTGGACCCGGCTGATCCTCCGGTCGCGGGTTCCGGATTGGCGTCGCACCGGCCCAAGTGACCGGTCCTTCGCATCGCCGCGAAACCCGACCGTCGTCGCGACGGGAGCGCGTCGCTAAACGCCACCCCGATCGCCGATGTCGAGGGAGTGCCCTTTATGAAGACTTATGTGCTGACGCTTCGCTGCCAGGATCGACCCGGGATTGTCGCCCGCGTCACCACCCGGCTCGCTGACAGCGGCGGCAATATCGAAGAAGCCCAGCAGTTCGAGGACAAGGAGACCGGCAATTTCTTCATGCGGGTCGCCTTCACGATCGCCGAGCCGATCGACGATTTCCTCAACGGCTTCGCGGAAGAAGTGAAGCGCTTCGACCTGACCTGGACGCTACGGCCTGCCGACGCCAAGCGCCGGGTGCTGATCCTGGTTTCCAAGTTCGACCACTGCCTGGGCGACCTGCTCTACCGCATGCGCATCGGCGAGTTGAACATGGAGTGCGTCGGCATCGTCTCGAACCATCCGAGCTCCGCCCTCCATCTGACGCTGCAGGAAGGCATTTCCTACCATCACCTGCCGGTCACCAAGGATACGAAAGCCGGGCAGGAAGCGCAGATCAAGAAGGTGATCGAGGAGTCCGGCGCCGAGCTCGTGGTGCTCGCCCGCTATATGCAGATCCTGTCGGACGACTTTTCCGCCTATCTCTCCGGGCGCTGCATCAACATCCACCACTCGTTCCTGCCGGGATTCAAGGGCGCCAAGCCCTACCACCAGGCGTACGAGCGCGGCGTGAAGATGATCGGTGCCACCGCCCACTACGTCACCGCCGATCTCGATGAAGGGCCGATCATCGCCCAGGACGTCGAGCACGTGACCCATGCCGACCGGCCCGACGATCTGGTGCGCAAGGGCCGCGACATCGAGCGACGCGTTTTGGCGCGTGCCGTTTCCTATCACCTGGAAGACCGTGTGCTCATGAACGACGGCAAGACGGTGGTGTTCAAGCGGTAGGGCCGACTTCAGATAGGACGAAGCACAGGGAGTGACGCCATGAGTGGGCGTGACGAGAATTCCAACAAGATTGCCGCCTCGATCGAGATCTCGCCGAAACAGGCGATCGAATCGAGCGATCTTCCCGGCCTGTTTCCGGACGGTGTTCGGGTCTACGTTACCGATGTGGGAAGCGATCCGACTGCGACCCTGGTGGAAGCCGCCAAGCGCGTGCGCGATCTCGGCTACGTTCCGGTGCCCCATATCGCCGCGCGCCGCTTGACGACGACCGCGGCGTTCGAAGAGCGCATCCGCGCCCTGACCGAAGAGGTCGGCGTGAATGAAGTGCTGATCATCGGCGGCGGCTTGGACAAGCCGACGGGCGATTTCGCCTCCACCATGACGGTCCTGGAGACCGGGATGCTGGAGCGCTTCGGGATCAAGGAGATCGGCGTTGCCGGTCATCCTGAAGGTAGCCCCGACTTCTCCGAGGACACGGCCTACGAAGCGCTGCGCCTGAAGCAGACGTTTGGCGAACAAAGCGGCATCAAAGTCCGTATCGTGACCCAGTTCGGCTTCGATCCCGACCAGGCGATCAAATGGGCGATGGGGTTGAAGGAGCACGGCGTGGAGCTGCCGATCCATCTCGGTGTCGCCGGCCCGGCGAAGACCACCACGCTGATCAAGTACGCGGCCATGTGCGGTGTCGGCAACTCGGTCAACTTCCTGCGCAAGCACTCGCGCTCGCTGGTGACCCTGGCAACCAGCCACTCGCCGGAAAGCGTGGTCGGACCGATCGAGCAGCACGTTATCGAGACGCCGGCATCGCCGATCAAGCAGATCCACGTGTTCCCGTTCGGCGGCATCAAGAAAGCCGCCCATTGGCTCGAGGAGCGCGGATCCTGGCCTACGGAGCGCCAGAACGTCTCGATGTATACGCTGTAGAGCCGCCTCGGCCGCTCATCCCACGGACAAACAAAAGCCTCCGATCCCGGATCGGAGGCCTTTTTTATGGCTTCTCACACGATGGGAGCCTGGCCGGACTGGCAGCTTTCGCAAGCGTGAACGGAGAAAATCAACTGCGGCCAGCGCGCGACGGCGCGCCGGCCTTTGGTTTGGACGCGCTTCCGGACGGAAAACTGGTACCCGCTTTTCCTGGAAATGTGTTTAGAGCCGCGGGCTCATGGGCTCGGCAATCCGATGCGCCTGGAAGGTCTCCGGCAACGGCGTGAGATCCACCTCGGCCACGATACCGTCCAGATAGAACGGATCGCCTTCGGCAAAGGCTTTGGCATCGGCCAGCGATGCCGCTTCCAGGATCCCGAAATTGCCGGTGGACGATCCCTGGTCGTCGACCAGGGCCGAACCGATCAGAACCGACACCAAGCCGTTGCCGCCGGAGCCGACCCATTGACGGTGCTCCGGCCGGCGCGCATCGCGGGCGGCATCCTGACCCGGATGATGCAGGCAGCGCATGAGGAAGAACGCCATTAGGCCGCGTTCTCCAGGATGACCATGCCGGCACCGGTCATGGAGGCGGGCGCGTGGTAGTGCTTGTGCACGAGGTCGACCTTGGGCTGGAGCGCGGCGCGCATCACCAGCCACATGATCAGCTCGGCGCCTTCGGAGCCGAACATCTCCACATAGTCCTCGCGCGACATCTGCCGGTAGCGCTCGGGATCGTTGGCAATACCTTCCAGCCAGGCGAGATCGGCCTCGCGGTTGATGTAGCCCGCCCGGGTGCCCTGGAGCTGGTGAGACAGCCCGCCAGTGCCCATGATCACCACCCGATCGTCGCCCGGGAAGCTCTCGATCGCATTGCGCAGAACGATGCCGAGCTCCCAGCAACGCTGCGGCGTCGGGATCGGGAACTGGATCGTGTTGACCCAGATCGGGATCACCTTCACCGGCCAGGTTTCGGGACGGCCGAAGAACAGCTCCATCGGGACCTGGAAACCGTGGTCGACATCGATCTCGCGGCAAACGAGCGGGTCGAAATGGCGCTCCACCATCAGGTCCACCAAGTGCCAGGCGAGATCGGTCGCGCCTTCGAACGGCGGAATGTTGCGGGGGCCCCAGCCTTCGTCGGCCGGGTTGTAGCGATCGGCAACGCCCACGGCAAAGGTCGGCACGCGGTCCAGAAAGAAGGAGTTGCCGTGATCGTTGAAGATCACCACGGCCACATCCGGACGCGCTTCCTTGACCCAGCGCTTGCCTTCGTCGTAGCCGGAGAAGAACGGCTTCCAGTCCGGCGTTTCCGTTAGCCCTTTGTCCAGGGCGACGCCGATGGACGGCACGTGGCTGGTGCCGAGACCGCCGATAATTTTCGCCATCAGTGCTTTCCCAGTCGCTCTTTCAGGAAGATGTCGTGGTCCATGCCGACCTGGGCGGCCCCGATCTGGGTGATCGGCGTCGGGTCGATGGCAGAGATCTTCAGGATGAAGAAGAGATTGCCGCCGAGGCGGACCATCTCGTGCCAATTGCGCGCCTTCACGGCCGCCTTCTCTTCCGCGTTCAGGCCGAAGCGGTCCAGATAGGCGTCCTCGTCTTCCACGAAGGCGGCGCGGTTCGCGGGCTCACCCAGCGCCATCGCCATCTTGTTGAGGCGGTAGCCCCGCAGGTTGGCGTCGCGATCGAAAAGGGGCGTGGGGGCGATTTCCAGTGTCTCAGGCATCGAACCTGTCCTTGTTGCGCACGAGCCAATCGGTGATGGCAGCGGCGGTCTCCTGCGGACGCTCGACCGGCAGGAAGTGCCCTGCCCCGTCGATCACCTGGAGCTCCGCATCCGCCAAAAGCTCGGCGATCTCGCGGTGTTGCTGTTCTGGCGACCATCCGTCCTGGGCGCCGGTCAAAAGCAGGACCGGGCACGCGATCGACGGCAGGTAGCTGGAGGCATCCGGCCGGTCGACGAGTGCGCGGATCTGGCGTTCATGCACGTCCGGGCCGGCGGCCAGAACCATCTCGGTCAGGTCGGCAACCAGATCGGTATCGCCGACACGGGCCGGATCGAGCATTGGCGGCAGCCACTCCGCGGCCAGCCGCGACATGTCCTCATGGCCGAGATCGACCTTGGCTTGCCGTTTCGGCTCCTCGCCCGGCTTCTTCGGGCCGTGGCCGGTGTTGGCGAGCACCAGGCCGCGCACGCGCTCCGGCGCCTGGTGCGCCATCTCCATGGCGACCCGCCCCCCCATGGAATGACCGACCACGATCAGCGGACCATCAACCTCGCCAAGCAGCCGTTCCGCCATCCGAGGGATCGAAACATCCCGGGTCACATCGGCGTCGCGCGGAGCAAATCCGTCGGGCGCGGCGACAGCCACCGACCGCCAGACCCGTTGATCCGACACGAGACCCGGAATGAGAAGCAACGTGATCATTTCATGAGTCTGATTTTGTGAATACATTGAAACCGGACAATGGGATACGAACCCCCAAAAGGCAACCAAAAATAACGAAAATGTATACATTAATGCGTCCCACTTTTGGGCTCGACTGGCAAGTGGGCGACACGCATTGAAGGGTGGAGTAGGGAACGTCCCACACAAGTGGAAGGGAGAACGGCCGTGTCAGAGGCAAAAGGTGCAAGTACCCACACGATGCGGGCTCAGGTAGAGCTGCGCCGCCGCATTCTCAGCGGCGAGTTTCCCGGCGGAACCCGGCTGCTCGAGGTTGCGATGGCGGAGGAGCTGGAGATTTCCCGCACGCCCGTGCGCGAGGCCATGTCGCGGCTGGCCGAAGAGGGTCTTCTGGAACGCGCGCGCGGCGGCGGCTTCCTGGTGCGCCGGTTCGCCTATTCCGACGTCGTCGATACGATTGAGCTGCGCGGCGTGCTGGAAGGAACCGTCGCGCGCTTTGCCGCGGAGCGCGGCGTCCCCGCCCCCCGGATGGCGGAGATGCGCAAGATCCTCGCCCAACTCGACACCTGCTTCGGCCGCGACTTGGACGATGTCGACTTCGAGCGCTACTCGGCGTTCAACAGCGCCTACCACGAAGCGCTCTGGCGACTTCCGGGCAGCCATACGATGATGCGCGAACTCGCCAAGGTCACCCGTCTGCCGTTCGCCTCGCCATCCGCCTTCCTGCCCTCGCGCCGACAGCCCGGCCTGTTTCGACAATCCCTGCGCGAGGCCCAATCCCAGCACCGCGCCATCGTGGAGGCGATCGAAGCTCGGGAAGGCGCCCGCGCGGAGGCGCTGGCGCGCGAGCACGCCCGCTCGGCGCGCAACAATCTCGCGCTCCTGTTCGACGAAGGCGGCGACCTCGCCCTCGGAAACCCGGCGCTCGCCCTGATGGAGCCGGGCGACAGCGCCTGATCTCAACGCCTGCCGCGTCGTCATGTCCTTGCCATCAAATTTCGCTTGTCGAGGTGGCAGGCGAGTCGCTAGTTTATGTATACATTTAAGCAACCCTCGGGAGGATCCCACCATGGCAGGTCAGAGCTTAAGTTCGGTTTTGCAGGGTTATGCCAACCCTGTCGAGATGCTGCGCAACTCGCGAATTGGCATGTATGTATACCCTGTCGTCGCGCCGGAGTTCAGCAACTGGCGTGACGAGCAGCGCGCCTGGCGCGAGACGGCGGTGCTGTTCGACCAGTCGCATCACATGGATGAGCTGATCGTCGAGGGCCCGGATGCGGCTGCCTTCCTCGAGCATGTCGGCATCAACTCGTTCGCCAACTTCGACCTCAACCGCGCCAAGCACTTCGTTCCGGTCACCCCGGCCGGGCACGTGATCGGCGACATGATCATCTTCCGCGAGCGCGAGGACAAATTCATCCTGGTCGGCCGCGCGCCGACGGCGAACTGGGTGAAGTTCCAGGCCGCGGTCGGGTCCTGGAAGGTGCGCCTAACCCACGATCCGCGCTCCGACAGCCGCCCGGACGGCAAGGCGGTCTACCGCACCCACTATCGCTTCCAGATCCAGGGCCCGGAGGCTCCGAAGATCTTCGAGAAGATCAATGGCGGACCGATCCAGGACATCAAGTTCTTCCATGTCGACTGGATCAATGTGGGCTCCAAGAAGGTGCAGGCACTGCGCCACGGCATGGCCGGCGCGCCGGGCCTCGAAATCTGGGGCCCCTACGCCGACAAGCACTACATCCATTCGGTGATCCTGCAGGCGGCCAAAGACGCCGGCGTCGACATGCACCAGTGCGGCAGCCGCGCCTACTCCACCAACACGCTGGAATCGGGCTGGATCCCCTCCCCGCTGCCGGGTATCTACACCGGCGACGGCATGATGAAGGACTACCGCGACTGGCTCGGCGCCGACAGCTACGAAGCGACCGGCTCGATCGGCGGCAGCCTGGTCTCCGACAACATCGAGGACTATTACGTCAATCCGTTCGAGCTCGGCTACGGCTTCTATATCGGCTGGAAGTCCGACTTCATCGGTAAGGACGCCCTCACCAAGATGAAGGACGGCAAGAACCGCAAGAAGGTCACTTTCGAGTGGCATCGTGAGGATGTCCTGAAGGTGATCGCCTCGAACCTGGAGAAGGGCGAGCCCTTCAAGTGGATCGACTTCCCGCAGCCGAACTACGCCTCGTCGTCCGCCGACATGATCATGCGCGACGGCAAGCACGTCGGCATGTCGATGTTCAACGGCTACAGCTACAACGAGCGCTGCCTGCTGTCGCTCGGCGTGGTCAATGACGATGTCCAGATCGGCGACGAGCTGACGCTGGTCTGGGGCGAGCCGGAGCACACCCAGAAGACCTCGACGGAGAAGCACAAGCAGACGGAGATCCGTGTGCTCGTGTCGCCGACGCCATACTCCAGCGAAGCCCGCGAGTCCTACGCCTCGGGAAGCTGGCGCGAAAAGACGGCCTAACTTTTCAAAACATAAAACCAAGACGAACCGCGAAGCCTGACATGAAGGGTCCGCGCCTTGAGCGCGGGCCCTTTTTTCGTGCCATCCCGCACCTGCCAGAACGGCGCGCAGGCCGGGACACCCGATGCCATCTCGAAAGCGTTTCCGGGCCAAATGGAAACCGGTTGGCCCGGAAACGCTCCAAGCGAAACTCACGCGAGTTCCCCAACGGACTTGGAAAGAAACTGCTTTCGCATCTCGCGAAAGGCCTTAAATTTCAATTGCTTAAATGCCATTTTTCGCGATTTGGCGGCGTTGACATCACAATCACTTTATTCAAACTCTCCCACAACAGAATAAATACAGAAAACGACTCGTCATTCTGCATTCGGCGAGCCAGGGAGAACGCAATGCATCGCATATCGACAGCCGGATAAGCTGTAAATCCCAGCGACTTTGATGATTTTTTCCTCCGATTCGAGAACAAAATCGAACCGGGAATACGGCGAACTATGCCTGAGCTCTATCCATCCGTGACGAAAACATGGTTCGGGAGCGATCCGCTCCGCGCAGTCGCCAACGCGCAAAAATACTTTCACAGAAAACAAAACAAACCCGGAGGGTCATGATTTGATCAACCTAAAGCAGCTTCTTATCGGGTCCGGCATCGGCTTGTTGGCAACAACCGGTGTAGAGGCGGGCGATTTACCGATCGCACCGGAACCGATCGACTACGTCCGCGTCTGTGACGCCTTCGGAGCGGGCTACTACTACATTCCCGGTACGGACACCTGTCTGGCGCTGCGAGGCCGGGTCCGTGCGGAAATGCGCTACTATGACAACGACTTCGCACCCCGTTGGCGCGACTTCAATTCCACCGGCTTCCGGGCCCGCGGCTATGTCTACATGGACTCCCGCACCAACACCGAATTCGGCCTACTGCGGGCCTACAACGAAATTTGGATCACGCACGATTCCGTTCTTCCCTTCAGCTCCACTGGTGGCTCCAGCACGCGGATCGACCTTTGGAACTCTCTGATTCAGTTCGGCGGCTTCACCTTCGGGAAAACCGGCTCCTTCTACGACTTCGGCAACTATGCGACCTGGGCGTTCATGTTCACGCCGAGTGAATCGAGCCAGCGCCAGTTCGTCGCCGCCTACACATTTGCCGCAGGCAACGGCGTCTCATCCAGCCTGTCTGTGGAAAGCACCGAAACCCGCCGCTACGGCATCGCCGGTTACACGCCCGGCTATGGCGGCACGAAATATCCCGATCTGATCGCCAACGTCCGGATCGATCAAGGCTGGGGCTCGGCGCAGCTCAGCGGCGCGCTGCATCAAGTTTGGCCGGGCTACGACGCAACCGGCGCAACGCCGGGAAGCGAAGTCGGCTGGGGTCTCAATGCCGGCGTCGTGCTCAACCTGCCGTTCGCGGGCGCGAAGTTCAATCTTACCGGCGCCTACACCCAGGGTGCGGTCCACTACGCCTCAAGCGACATAACCACGCCGCTCGACGGCGGTGACGCGACCTGGAACCCTGTCACCGGCGATCTGGACCTTGCCACTGCCTGGAGCGTCTCCGGCGGCCTCGGCTTCAACTTCAGCCCGACCGTCGAGGCGGCCATCCAGGCCGGCTACCTCAACTACGAAGACGGCGACAACGCCCTCAACGACTTCAAGAATTACGACCTGCAGGGCAACATCGGCTGGAAGCCGGTGTCCGGCCTCCTGATCGGCACGGAAGTCAACTATCGCTACGTGGATGCGGCGTCAGGCTCCGGCATCGACGACGGCGGCCTTTGGGCGGCCGCGTTCCGCGTCCAGCGCACCTTCTGACCTCGGCGGACGTCCTTCGTCCATCAATTGCCCGGCGGGAAACCGCCGGGCCTTTTGTCGCCTGTCAGCGCGGCCAACGGCCTACTGACAGTAGTGATACTTGCCGTCGTAGCCGAGATAGAGCCCGGTCTGCGGATTGAACGACTTGTACTTGTTGGAGCAATATTCGTACCAAGCTGGCGTCCACGGCGGGATACCGTTTCGCGTGGCGGGCGCACCGCTCTGGACCGTTGCCGGCGGGCTGGACGCCGCCGCACCCAGCATGGCCCCGGCAGCAAGCCCCAGCGCAGCGGCGGCCACCCAGGCGCCGTCATTGTAGACGTACCAGCCATTGTTCCGCGGCCACCAGTAACGCCCGTCATGCCAGCGCCAGTCGCCACGACCACGGGCCCAACCCGGCGGCGGGGGCGGCGGCGGACGATGGTGATAGCGACCCGGGGGCGGGCCACGATACCGGCCGGGAGGCGGCCCGTGGTAGCGGTTCGGCGGCGGACCGCGGTGGTGGTAGCGCCCGCCGGGAGGCGGCGCAGGATGCCCACCCGGAACCCGGCGCCAACCCTGGCCGTCACCGACTTTTTGGATCGCGCCGTCACCGGCCATCGCCGGGCCTGCCGCCTGGATCACCGGCGCCGCCCTGGCGGAGACAACCGGCAACACCGGCATGACCGCCAAGCTCAACGCCATAGCAAGTGCGAGTGGCTTGCGCATGTTGAACCTATCCTTTCCGACCCGATCCGGCTCTGCCGAACCCGGTTCCAACGCACCGAGAGCCTTTTCCGATCATCTGCACTCGTTTGATCGTCTAGAAAGCGCTCCGGATTCCACAATTTGTGCAATTCGCATCCATTCGGATCGCCTTAACCCGGACGGAAAATGCTCTATCGCCCACCTTCACTCATCGACAATAGTGATACTTGCCATCGTAACCGAGATAGAGCCCGGTCTGCGGATTGAAAGACTTATACTTATTGGAGCAGTACTGATACCAGGCCGGCGTCCACGGCGGTATACCGTTCCGTGTGACCGGAGCACCGCTTTGAACCGTGCCCCGTGGGGCCGCAAGCGTACCGCCGATCACGACGCCGGCGCCAAATCCGTAAGGCCAGCCGCCATACCAGGGATTCCAGTTGTCGTACCCCCAGACGGGACCGCGATAGTAGCCCCGGCGAGGTCCGCGCCAAGCGCGCCGCGGTGGTGGGCGGTGCCACCTTCGCGGCGGAGGCCCGCCATGCCATCCGCGCGGCGGCGGTCCGGCGTGACGGCGATGCGGCGGGGGACCATGGCGTCCGCCACGCGGAGGAGATCCGGCGTGACGTCCCCCACGGTCCCTCGGCGGTCCCGCATGACGCCCTCCACCGGGCGGAGGGCCGTCATGGCGTCCGGGCCCCGGTCCGCCCCGTGGCCGGGCCTGGCCGGGGGGTGGCCGCCATCCGCCGCGATCGCTGCGATATTCTCCGCCCCCACCGCCCGGACCGACGCGCTGCCAGCGATTTTGCACTTCAACGATCGCCGAACGCGTTTGGGGGGCGGCAACGCCCGACAACGCGGATGCGCCGGAAACGCTGCCGACGAACCCACCCAACCCTGTCGCCCATGCCAGAGCGAAAGCCAGGCATCGCTTGTTCATGTCGTTTCTCCACCGACATCAAACGCTCGGCGCAAGGACCTGTTCCGCCGCCGCGCCAGGAAGTGTCGCCCCACTTCACCCTGCGGATATCGCCAATCCTGCCTGAACGCGACATGAACGCCATTGGGCCAGATCAACGGAGCCGAAGCGGAAGCGGCAACGATGGAGGCCGGTGAAACGGCGTCTGGCTTAGAGGCTCGACCAAAGCACCGGGCGGGGAAGAGTGTCGGGGAAACGAAGGCCGGAGCCAATTAGCAGATGTCGCGGAAAGCGCTGACGACCTGCTCATAGACATGACGCTTGAACGGAACCACCAGATCCGGCAGCCGCTCCAGCGCCTCCCAGCGCCAGGAGGCGAACTCCGGCTTGTGCCCGTCCGGCGGCGACAGGACGTCGATCTCCGCATCCGAGCCTTCGAAGCGAAGAGCGAACCACTTCTGGCGCTGCCCGCGATAGCGCCCCTTCCAGGCGACGCCGACGAGCTCGGGCGGCAAATCGTAGGTGAGCCAGTCTGGCGCTTCGGCAATCAGGCTGGCGGACGAGATCGAGGTCTCCTCATAGAGCTCCCGCCGGGCCGCGGCGAACGGTTCCTCGCCGTCGTCAATCCCACCCTGGGGCATCTGCCAGGCCATCGTGAGGCTGTGCTCCGATCCGCCCCGCCGCTCGCCCACAAACACCTGGCCGTCGGCATTGAAGAGGGCCACGCCGACGCACGGACGGTAGGGAAGCGTATCGGGATCGACCACGGGAGCCTCTTGGAGATCATGCAGGAGTGCCAGCAAGTAGGCCCACGGAAAGGCCATGGTCAAGCGCGGATCAACTCCGCGTGAGGCTGGCAGGAAGACGCACAAGCACACACAAAAAGAGGCGCTCGTGGCGCCCCTTTTCGCGTTCGGTCGAACTGACGATCAGTTCGGCACGCCCGCGGACGGATCCGGCGGGAAGGCGCTGTTGACCTGGAGCCCGCGCAGGAGGTCGAGGGCCGCCTGAAGCTGCTGGTCCTTCTCCTCGTCGGCCGGGACGTAGGCGAACGAGCCGGTGCTCTCCTCGCCTTCCTCCGCCTCCAGATGGCCGCGAAGGGACGCCTCGCCACGCGCGGTGACCTTGCCGATGAGTTCCTCCGGCAGCTCCTGATCGACCTCGATATCCGGATCGATGCCCTTGGCCTGGATCGAGCGGCCCGCCGGCGTGTAGTAGCGCGCCGTCGTCAGCCGCAGGGCGCCATTGGAGCCGAGCGGGATGATGGTCTGCACCGAGCCCTTGCCGAACGACCGGGTGCCTAGAATGGTCGCCCGCCGATGGTCCTGAAGCGCACCGGCAACGATCTCCGAGGCCGAGGCCGATCCGCCGTTGACGAGCACGATCACCGGCTTGCTGTCGATCATATCGCCCGGACGCGCATTGAAGCGCTGGGTGTCGCCTTCCTCGCGGCCACGGGTGGAGACGATCTCGCCCTTGTCGAGGAACGCATCCGACACCGAGATCGCCTGGTCGAGCAGCCCGCCCGGGTTGTTGCGCAGGTCGATGACGAAGCCCTTGAGCTTGTCGGCCGGAATTTCGTTCTCCAGCTCGTCGATCGCCTCGGTAAGACCGTCGAAGGTGCGCTCGTTGAACTGGGTGATGCGGATGTAGCCGACGTCCTCCTCCGGATGCCACTTCACCGACTGGATCTTGATGATCTCGCGGGTGATGGTGACCTCGAAGGGCTCGTCGGTCCCGTCGCGCAACACGGTCACGGTGAGATCCGTATTGACCGGGCCGCGCATTTTTTCGACCGCTTCGGACAAGGTCAGACCGCGCACGGTCTCGCCGTCGAGAGCGATGATCTTGTCGCCAGCAAGGATACCGGCCTTCTGGGCCGGCGTGTCGTCGATCGGCGAGACGACCTTCACCACCTCGTCTTCCATGGTGACTTCGATGCCGAGCCCGCCGAACTCACCGCGGGTCTGCACCTGCATGTCGCGGAAGTCCTTCGGCGGCATGTAGGAGGAATGGGGATCGAGCGCGGAGAGCATTCCGTTGATCGCGGTTTCGATCAACTTGGAATCCTCAGGCTGCTCCACATAGTCCGACCGGACCCGCTCGAACACGTCGCCGAATAGGTTGAGCTGGCGATAGGTGTCGGAAGACGCCGCCTCCGCCACGCCGGTCGGCATCCAGCGCACACCGTCGAGCGTGGCCACCGCGACCGCCCCGATCAGCACGCCGACCCCGATGAGGGAAATACGGGTCATCATCCACGAACCTCTTCATCTACCCTATCCGCCCACCACGGGGCCGGATCGATGGACGTCCCATCTTTTCTAAACTCTACATAGAGCACAGGTCGGGGCGATTCGATGTCCATCGTCGCTGCGCTCGCGAACCTTTGAGCACCCATTACGCCGACAGGCTCGCCGGCCAGGACGAATTGGCCAAGTTGCACCTCTGTTCGTTTCATGCCGGCCAAGAGCACATGATATCCGCCGCCGACATTCAGGATCAAGAGTTGCCCGTAGCTGCGGAACGGCCCGGCATAAACCACCCAGCCGTCGGCCGGTGCCACGATCTGGGCGTCGGGTAGCGTCGCGATCGAAATCCCGAGCGCGGTGTCGCCGGTCGCATCGGGTTCGCCGAAGGTGCGCAGCACGGCGCCTTCGGCCGGGAGCGGAAGCCGACCGCGCGCCTTGGCGAACGGAATCGCCGGCGCCAACCGGCCCGCATCGCTGGCCGACGGGGTCCGGCCGGCCGCACTTGCCGCCCGAGCCGCCTCCGCCGCCGAGCGCGCGCTTTCGACCTCGTCTTCCAGGCTGGCGATGAGATCTTCCAGACTGTCGGCGCGGCCGGCGAGTTCCTCCGCCTTCTGGCGTTCGGCCGCCAGCGTCTCCGCCTTCTCCTCGCGCTGCTTCTTCTTCTCCGCAATCAGGAGCTCCACGCGGGTGCGCTCCTCGGTCAGGGATCCGAGATCGGCGGCCAGACGCGCCCGCTCGCTCGCGATTTCCGCCTTCAGCGTCGTCAGCGCGTTCAGATCGGCGGCCAGCGCTTCCGCTTCGGTGTTCAGCTCAGGCACCACCGCGCCCAGCAGGATGGCGCTGCGCACCGCCGACAGCGCATCTTCCGGCTTCACCGCAATTGCCGGCGGCGGGTGCACGCCGATACGCTGCAACGCCGCCAAAATCTCCGCGATCACGCCGCGGCGCTCGTTCAGGGACTGGCGGATCCAGTGTTCGTTTTCCGACAGGGAGCCCAGGCGCTCCTCACTGTCGGAGATGCGGCGCTCAAGCTGCGCGACCCGTTCCGCGGTCCCGACCAGCTCCTCGTTGAGGGCCTTGCGGTCCTTCTCCAGCGCCTCGACCTCGGCGGCCAGCTCCTCGGTACGCGCCTCGCTGATGCGTGCCTGCTCGCGCAGCGCATCGAGTTCGCGCTGACGCTCCTCGATCCGCGCCTGAGCGTCTTTATCAGGGGTGGCGTCCTGGGCCACCGTCACTCTTGAAGGAAACGCCAGAGCGACCAAAACCGCGCAGACGAACGCGCAGCACCGCACCGCCCGACCGGCAGTCCGTTTGCGCCTCCGCTCGCGCGCGGTCATCGCCATGATTCCCTTTCGGTGCCGGGATGCGCGCCCTCACCCGAGACGAACCAGGTCCGGGCCGATCGCGCTTGGCCAACGTACGCGATCATGGTCAAGAATTCGTTACTCGCGATGATAGGGGTGTCCGGCAAGGATCGTGGTGGCGCGGTAGATCTGCTCGCTCAGGAGCACACGCACGAGCAGATGCGGCCAGGTCGCGCGCCCGAAGGCCAGCGTTCGGCGCGCCCGATCCCTCAGTGTCGGGTCCAGGCCGTCCGCACCACCGATCACGAACACCGTCTCCGGCACGCCATCGTCGCGCAAATCCGCCAAAAGCTCGGCAAAGGCGGTGCTGGCGATATCCTCACCGTGTTCGTCGAGCGCGACGATGACGCCGCGATCTGCAAACCCGCGCGACAGAGCCTGGGCTTCGGCAAGACGCCGCTCGCCGACACCACCTGATTGGGCTTCCGGCACTTCGCGGACCGAGCCGATATCGAGCCCCAGATTGCCCCCCATCTTGCGGGCGCGATCCAGGTAACGCTCGACAATATCGCGCTCAGGCCCCTTCTTGAAGCGGCCGACAGCAGCAATGGAAACCCGCATTCGGCACTCCGCACCTGGACCCGCTTTCGATCAAACGGCTCCAGATTCAAACACTTGAGCAATTCCCTTCCGTTCAGATCGGTCCAATCCGAACGGGAAATGCTCCACCGGACGACAGCGCGGAGCGCCCGTTACGCGATCTCAGCCAACCACGTGAATGCTCGCCGGCTGATCGGCCGACCACATCTTTTCGAGGTTGTAGAACTCACGGACTTCGGGCCGGAACAAGTGGACGATCACGTCGCCCGTATCGATCAGCACCCAATCGCAATGGCTCATCCCCTCCACGCGGGAGGTGCCATAGCCGGCGTCCTTGAGATCGCGCAGCAGACGATCGGCCACCGCCCCGACATGACGGTGCGAACGCCCGGAGGCGACCACCATGTAGTCGGCGAGCGGCGTCTTGCCTGCCACGTCGATGGAAACAACGTCCTCAGCTTTCGAGTCGTCGAGACTCTTCAGGACGGTGCGAAGCGCCTCCTCCGACGGATCGTTCGGATGGAGGGAGCATTGTTGAGGCTCACGATCGAGCGTCGCGCCCTCTGCCTCAAATGTCATGGTCGACTGTTTGCCCTTTCGCCATGCCGCGCATGCGCGGTCTTACGACCACCGCCTTAAGCCCTGGCCTCGGTTTACACCGCGACGTCCGGCTCAAGCCGTGTTCAACTGGGCATCCGGACCGCCCGAAGGCGGGGGTTTCAACCAGATGCCCTTGCATCAACGGGTTGCCACCCGACGGCGAATCCACCGTCTGGTCACAAAGATAGGTCCGCCGGGATGACACTTTCAAGACGTGAAAGTACGAACCCGATGGGCGCTCACCCGCGCCGCGCCGCCCGCATGGCCGTCGACGAGGTCGGATCAAGAGGCACATGCAAGAACGTCCAGGCGGGCGGATTGGTTCCCGGCAGCGCCGCCGCCTGGGATTCCGGGATGCGCGCGCCGGCATAGGCGCGCGCCGCCGGCGCCGACATCACCGACATGGACGCACCAGGGCGATCGACCACCGCGACCGGCACGAGCTGCATAATGTCGCGCCAATTCTGCCAGCGATGCAGCGTCGCCAAATTGTCCGCCCCCATCAGCCAGACGAATTTCACGGTCGGAAAGCGGCGCCGAACGAACGAGATCGTATCGGCAGTGTAACGGAAGCTGTAGTTCGCCTCGAATGCAGTCACAACCATGCGCGGATGGTCGGCAAAGGCGCGAGTCTCCTCAACCCTCTGGGCCAGCGTCGTCAGCCCTTCGTGCGATTTCAGCGGATTGCCAGGCGTGACCAGCCACCAGACCTGATCGACGGCCAGCCGCGCCAGCCCGGTCAGCGCCACATGGCGATGGCCCTTGTGAGGCGGGTTGAAGGTTCCGCCGAACAGCGCAATGCGCTGCCCGATCCCGACCCGCGGAATGCGGAGATAGTCGGGGCGGCCCGCCCCGCTCTCGGGACGATCTGTCATGGACGGGTCTGCCCGCTCCCGTGGACCCGATATTTGAAGCTCGTCAATTGTTCCACGCCAACCGGCCCGCGCGCATGGAAGCGGCCCGTGGCGATGCCGATTTCCGCGCCCATGCCGAACTCGCCGCCATCGGCGAACTGGGTGGAGGCGTTGTGAACCACGATCGCCGAATCGACGTCCGACAGGAAGCGGGCCGCAGCTACGGTGTCCGTGGTCACGATCGCATCGGTGTGGTGCGAGCCATAGTGCTCGATATGCGCGATCGCGGCATCGAGCCCGTCGACCACCTTCACCGCCAAGATCGCGTCCAGATATTCCGTCGCCCAATCCGCGTCGCTGGCCGCCGTCACGTTCCGGCAACGTGCCACGACCGTCTCGTCGCCTCGAATGGCGCAGCCCGCCGCCTGCAGTGCCTCGACCACCGGCAGGAGGTGGGTCTCCACCACCGCCCGATCGATCAGCAGCGTCTCCATGGCGCCGCAGATCCCCGTCCGCCGCATCTTGGCGTTGACCGCGATGGTCTTCGCCATCTCCAGGTCCGCGGCGGAATGGATGTAGACGTGGCAGATGCCTTCCAGGTGCGCGAACACCGGCACCCGCGCCTCCGCCTGCACGCGCTCGACAAGGCCCTTGCCGCCGCGCGGCACGATCACGTCGATCGTTCCCTCAAGCCCCGTCAGCATAAAGCCAACCGCCGCCCGGTCGCGCACCGGCACGATCTGGATCGCATCAGCCGGCAGCCCGGCCTCCTCCAGCCCGGCCGCCAGCGCACGGTGGATCGCGGCAGAGCTGCGAATGGTATCGGAGCCGCCGCGCAGGATCGCCGCGTTGCCCGCCTTCAGGCACAACGCGCCAGCATCCGCCGTCACGTTCGGCCGGCTCTCGTAGATGATGCCCACAACGCCGAGCGGCGTGCGAACGCGTTCGATTTCCAGCCCGTTGGGCCGGCGCCAATCGGCAATGATCTGCCCGACCGGATCGTCGAGCTGAGCGACCGCCTCGATCGAACCGGCAATCTGATCGATACGGGCTTCAGAGAGCGTGCCACGATCGATCATCGCCGACGACGTTCCCGCCGACCGCATCGCCTCGATGTCGGCTGCGTTGGCGGCCAGGATCGCGGCCGCGTCGGCGCGCACCGCCTTCGCCATGGCCATGAGGGCCGCGGTCTTGGTTTCCGGTGCGGCGGTCGCCAGCGCCTTCGCAGCCGTCTTGGCCCGACGGCCGATCGCGAGCATGGTCGCTTCGACGTCGTCTTGATCGTGCATGCCTTGCGTCGTTGCAGCAGCCGCATTCAACATACCGAGCTTCTCCTCCCGACGGGGCGTGCGCCGGCCTGAAGTGCCAGATCGTCACGGTGGACCATCGCGGTCCGCCCCCGATACCCCAAAATTCCTTCGATGGCGCGGCTGTTTTTGCCCGCGATTCGAACAGCATCCCCCGAATCGTAGGCAATCAGTCCGCGACCGAGCTCGCGCCCGGAGCGGTCCAGAATGCGCACCGCGTCGCCACGGTCAAACAGTCCTTCCACGGCCACCACCCCAGCCGGCAACAGGCTCTTGCCGGACATCAGCGCGCGCGCGGCGCCATCGTCAATAGTCAGCGCGCCCCGGGTTTCCAATCGTCCCGCGATCCAGGTCTTGCGTGCCGCCGCGGGATTGTCGAGGGCGCGAAACCAGGTCGCCTTGCCGGTGGCATCGATCGCGCCGATCGGATGCTCGCGCCGGCCCGATGCAATCACCATGGCGGTGCCGGCTTCAGTGGCGATCCGTCCCGCCTCCACCTTGGTGCGCATGCCCCCGCGCGACAGTTCCGACCCCGCCGCCCCGGCCATCGCCTCGA
The DNA here is from genome assembly GCF_040750475.1 of Amorphus sp. 3PC139-8. Classification (NCBI taxonomy): domain Bacteria; kingdom Pseudomonadati; phylum Pseudomonadota; class Alphaproteobacteria; order Hyphomicrobiales; family Amorphaceae; genus Amorphus; species Amorphus sp. 3PC139-8. The sequence continues at coordinate 20,819 of NZ_JABJVY010000005.1, forward strand.
TCTCCGGCGTGATCGCCTCGACCACCGGGATCAGGGTCGCCTCGGGATCGAGCGCCGGCGGCGCGGTGTACAAACCATCCACGTCCGACAGCAGAATCAGAAGATCCGCGCTCGCCATGGTCGCCACGCGCGCAGCGAGCCGATCGTTGTCGCCGTAGCGGATCTCCGAAGTCGCCACCGTGTCGTTCTCGTTGATGACGGGGACCGCGCCCTTACCGATTAGGGTCTGGATGGTGGAGCGGGCGTTCAGATAGCGTCGCCGCTCCTCAGTGTCGCCGAGGGTGAGCAGCACCTGGGCTGCGGTCAAGCCGCGCAGGCCGAGGAATTCAGACCAGGCGCGGGCAAGCGCGATCTGGCCGACGGCCGCCGCGGCCTGACTCTCCTCCAGCTTGAGCGCCCCGCCCGGCAGCCCCAGCACTCCGCGCCCGAGCGCGATGGCGCCGGATGACACCACGATGACATCCGCCCCGCCGGCGCGCAGGTCCGCGATGTCGTCCACCAAGCTCGACAGCCACGACGCCTTCACGGAGCCTGTCGCCGAATCGACGACCAACGATGACCCGATCTTCACGACCACCCGGCGGCACTCCGCCACCTTCTCGCTCACGGCCGCCACTCCTGCTTTTCTTCCGACAGGTGTGCGTCCTTCTCCGCCTGATCGGCCTGATCGATGGCGCGCAAAAGCGACGCCAGCGCGGCATCGACGCCTTCGCCACTCGCAGCGGAGAGCTGGAGCGGCACCTTGCCGGCCGCTCGGCCCAGCGCTTCCGCCTGCTCGCGCCGGGTTTCGGGATCGAGCGCATCGACCTTGGAGAGCGCGACGATTTCCGTCTTGTCCTCAAGCCCTTGGCCATAGGCGACGAGTTCTTCGCGCACGGTGCGGTAGGCGGCAGCGACATCCACCTCAGTGCCGTCGACCAGATGCAGGAGAACCCGGCAGCGCTCGATATGGCCTAAGAAGCGATCGCCGATGCCGGCGCCTTGGTGGGCGCCTTCGATCAAGCCGGGAATGTCGGCCAGCACGAAGCGGCGAGTGTCGACGGTGACGACGCCGAGATTCGGGTGCAGCGTGGTGAAGGGATAGTCGGCAACCTTCGGCTTGGCGGCGGATACCCGCGACAGGAAGGTCGACTTGCCGGCATTCGGCAGCCCGACCAGGCCGGCGTCCGCAATAAGCTTCAGCCGCAGCCAGATCCAGCGCTCCTCGCCCGGAAGACCGGGATTGGCCCGGCGCGGCGCCTGGTTGATCGACGATTTGAAACGCGCATTGCCGAAACCGCCATTGCCGCCCTTGGCCAGACAGACCCGATCGCCCGCCGCCGTCAGGTCGGCGATTACGGTCTCATTGTCCTCGTCCAGGACGACGGTACCGACAGGCACCTTGAGCACCGCATCCGCCCCGCTCGCGCCGGTGCGGTTGCGGCCCATGCCATGCACGCCGGGCTTCGCCTTGAAATGCTGCTGGTAGCGATAGTCAATCAGAGTGTTGAGACCATCGACCGCTTCCACCCAGACGTCGCCACCCCGCCCGCCATCGCCGCCGTCCGGGCCGCCGAACTCGACATATTTCTCGTGCCGGAACGAGACCGACCCGGCGCCGCCGTCGCCGGAGCGGATATAGACCTTGGCCTGGTCGAGAAACTTCACGGCTCGCCTCACCTGTCGGCCGCCTATTCGGCCGACCTTCCTTCTTCAGCGCCTTGCGCAGTGTCGTCCGCGCGTCTGGTGCCGATATCAGGCGACACCGGCCCGGTTCAGATCACGATACCTTTAACGCGGGATGCGGGCGGAAAACCGGCTCCCACTTTTCCTCATCCCGCTCAAGATCAACCCTTTCGGACCCTTGTCCGAAGGGACAAGTTGATCGCTCTTTATGCGAGAGCGGGATGCGGGCGGAAAACCGGTGCCCACTTTTCCTCATCCCGCTCAAGATCAACCCTTTCGGACCCTTGTCCGAAGGGACAAGTTGATCGTTCTTTATGCGAGAGCGGGATGCGGGCGGAAAACCGGTGCCCACTTTTCCTCATCCCGCTCAAGATCAACCCCTTCGGGCTCTTGTCCGAAGGGGCGAGTTGATCGTTCTTTATGCGAGAGCGGGATGCGGGTGGAAAACCGGTGCCCACTTTTCCTCATCCCGCTCTAGCTCCGCGCCCACTTCTTCAACGAGCACCAGGTCTTGCGGTCAAGAGCGTATCGTTCGATTGCGACCGTGCCACCCACCGCAACGGAGTGCATCAGCCCATGGCCGCGCGGCTGAAACCCGCACTTTTCGATCACGCGCCGGGACGCCGGGTTCGTCACTCGGCAGGCGGCCTCGATCTCGCCCAAGTCCAGACCATCGAACCCGAAATCGATGATCGCCTGGGCCGCCTCGGTGGCAAGGCCATTGCCCCAATGGTCGCGCCCCAGCCAGTAGCCGAGTTCACCGCGCCCGGTTTCGAGACCCGCGAGACTGACGATTCCGAGGATGTGGCCATCGTCGCGCCGGCAGATTTTCAGCGCCCGCTCGCTCCGCCCCTGGGCCTGAAGCCAGGCCGCGACCGACTCGCTCGTCAGCGGATGGGGAACGCGGGAGGTGTTCTTGGCGATCTCGAACGCATTGCCGAGCTCGGCAAGCGTCGCGATGTCGTCGGCCGCGATCGCGACCAGCGACAGACGATCGGTGAACAGGGGAAGGCGTTCGGACCAGGCATCGACCAGAATGTCCATCGGGCGCGCTCGCGTTCAAACGACAAAGGGGAGGCGGTCGTCCCGTCTCCCCTTCGCGTTCGAACCTTCCTCGCATGCCGGGTCGCGGGACACCGGCGCGAGGGTCGCCCTCGAGCCGGCCTAGTTGGCGGTCTCCGTAGCCGGGACCACATTCACGGTGGTTCGCCCACCCGATTTGGTCTGAAAGGCGACGTGGCCTTCGACGAGCGCAAACAAGGTATGGTCCTTGCCCATACCCACGTTGTCGCCCGGATGCCACTTGGTGCCGCGCTGACGAATGATGATGTTGCCCGCGATCACGCGCTCGCCGCCATACTTCTTGACGCCGAGACGACGACCGATCGTATCGCGACCGTTGCGCGAGGAACCGCCTGCCTTTTTATGAGCCATGGCTTCGCCTTTCCTGCTTCTCTATCCGGTCCGCGCGATTACGCGGCGGCGCCGGCGTTGATGTCGGTGATGCGCACGACGGTCAGCGCCTGACGGTGACCGTTGCGACGGCGCGACGACTTGCGCCGGCGCTTCTTGAACACGATGATCTTGCGGGTGCGCTTCTGGCCGACGATCTCGCCGGCAACGGAGGCGCCCTCCACCATCGGGGCACCGACGGTCACGCCGCCATCGCCCGCAACCATCAGCACATCGTCGAAGGTGAGCGCCGCGCCGGCCTCTCCGTCGAGCTTCTCGACTTCGATTTCGTCGCCGGCGGCCACCTTGTACTGCTTCCCGCCGGTCTTGATCACTGCAAACATCGTCTTGTCGACCAGTTCTTCTGAAACTCTGCCCAATGTCGAATGCGCCGCCCACCGCACGAAAGCGGCGGCGGCAGCGCGAATGGCCGGTCCCGATCGCTTGGCGGCCGACCAATGCGGCGCCCGGTGACGGGGACACGCCCCTCCAATCCAAACCTTTGCCGAAGGGCGTGCAATATAGCCTGGAAGGGGCCGGTGTCAACGCGAGATCGGGTGTCTTCGCGCGCGAAACAAGAGGCATCGACGCAGACCGCAGCCCGCGGCCATGTTGCGCGCCGGAGAAACGCCATCGATCGGGCCTCCCTGGCCCTTGCCAGAGCCTCGGGTGGCGAGACCGCACCCATCCGATTCGAGACGCTCCTCCGGTTCGGAGGCTCGACGACGTCCGAGACCGACCCGCAATCGATGTCCGTCTCCGCCTCCGCCGTGCACGTCTGGTCAGGCCGCCAGCGCACCCGGAGGCAATGCCCACCTGCCCCAGGGCTTGCACAGGCCAGTGGAAAGGCCCAATTGGCGGCTTCGACGCTCTTGCGGCGCGGCGGGTCCGTCGCTATGGTCCGCGCCCGCTGGACGATCAGTCTAACGCATCGCGGAGAGGTGCCGGAGCGGTCGAACGGGGCGGTCTCGAAAACCGTTGTGCGCGCAAGCGTACCGAGGGTTCGAATCCCTCCCTCTCCGCCATTTCAGTCCCGCTTAGGATTAAAATCCAATCAACGCATTGAATGGATGCCACAAATCAGATTCGTCTCCTCAAGATTGATGATCTGAAGGCGATATGAGCGGTCTTTTCTGGCTGAGTGAGGATGCCTGGGCGGCAATCGAACCCCACCTTCCCAAGAACCAGCGCGGCGGGTCGATGATCGCCGCGTGATCAGTGGCATTCTGCATGTCCTCAAGACCGGCTGCCGCTGACAGGATTGTCCGGCCGCCTATGGTCCGCCGACCACGATCTACAATCGCTTCAATCGCTGGTCCCGGCGCCGGGTGTGGACCAACATCTTGAGCCCTGGTGGCGAAGGGTGTTCTGGAGCTCACGGCCTCGGTGGACTCGACCCATGAAAGCCCATCGTGCGGCCCACGGCGGGAAAAGGGGGCACAAGCGCAGGCCATCGGCCCGTCACGTGGCGGTCAGACCGCCAAGATCCACGCCATGACCGACGAACTGCTCGAAACGGCTGGTCCGGCACCTGATTGCGGAGAAGGGATATGATGCAGACTGGCTCCGATACCGCGACCGCGACCTCATCGAGAACGCTTTCTGCAGGCTCAAGGACTTCAGACGCATCGCCACGCGTTACGACAAGCTGGCCCGCAATTTCCTCTCCGCCGTCGCGCTCGTCACCCTTATCGCGTTCAGGGTCTGATCGAGTCTCAGCCCTAACCTCAATCCGAGCTCAGAGAGCGCCTGTCCGATACTCGATGACGCAGGTTTCGAAGAAGTCCTTCTCCTACTTCAGGTCCATCGCCGCCGATCTTGCGATTCAAAAGACCACACTCGAAGGTAGCGTATCTGCTTAACTAAATAATCTTCGGCGGAAAGAGCTATTGATCCTCGCCGCCCCGCGGCCCCTCCTCACGTCGGGCCGCCCCCTCGACGAACAGGACCCAGGCCCGGTCGAAATACGCGTCCTGCGCCGCGCGCGCGGCATAGGTGCTACGGCCGAGCATGGCGTCATTGGACGGCCCGAACACAATGCAATTCAGGAGGTGGCCGGCTAAAAAAGCAGGGTCTTCGGCCCGCAGCGCCCCCGTCTTTTGGGCTTCGCCAACATGCGCGACGAGTCGATCAAAGATTGGATCGCCCTGCTCGGGATCCGACCGCTGCGCGCCGAAAACGATCGCCTCGCTCAAAGCAATCCGCTTGAAGGCGACCATCTCCGGGTCGAGGTTGATCGTGAGAAACCACCGGGCCAATCGCTTGAGCCGAGTCATGGCATCCCCGATCGCAGCGGCCTCGGCAATTTCGCTGTCCAAGCGCTCGAGCGTCTGCGATCGCAGATGTTCCACGACCGCATCGAACAGAGCGAGCTTGGAAGGAAAGCGCCGGTAGAGCGTGTCTTTCCCGACGCCGCATTCCGACGCGACCTTCTCCACCGATGTTCCCGCAAAGCCCTGCGCAGCGAACTTGGCGGCCGCCACATCGAGAATGCGTTTCGATGTTGCCTCCGCCGCTCCTTTGGAAGGACGCCCTCTGCGCCCCACTCCCGAGGCAAGTCCACTGCCCGCCACGTAACTCTCCCTTCCCGTTTTTCCCAACAAAGTCGTCAATTCGTCCGCCCAAACGCCTCATCGCTCGCCGGACGAGCGCGGCGAGCGAGAGTCCGCGTGGTCTCATTATCCTATCCCACACTTTCTCCCTTCGCGCCCAGAGCGCCAACACACCCGCGAGCCGGCGGCCTATGCCGCAACCGTTGCCACGCAAGCCGATTGTCGGAAGCACCTGCCGGCTTGCTCTTTTTTGACCGACTAAAACCTGACTCCTTTAATCCGATATTTCTGGACGGGACGGTCCCGTTTGTTTATAGGGCCAGTTGGGGTCGGCCCAAGGGGCTGCGGTCGCGCTGCCCGCTCGCGCCATGCCCCCGTCCGTGGTGCAAACACGAAAGGCTGGATCAAATGGGAGACGCGTTTGCGATCAAGGAGACGATGAGGCTCTCCGTCCTGGCGCCCTTGATGCTCGTCCCGACCATGGTTTCCGCGCAGGATCCGCCGGCCCAGCTCGACACCATCGTTGTGCAGGGTTCTGGCGCGTTGACGTCGACCGAGGATGAATATTTCGCACCGATGGCCACGACGGCGACGAAAACGGATACGCCGGTCATCGAAATTCCGCAGTCCATCTCGACGATCACGCGCGAACAGCTCAATGACCAGACCCCCCAGACGGTTCGAGAGGCCCTCAACTACACCTCCGGCGTGCTTTCGGGGATCGACACCACAAGCCGCTATGACAGCGTGTTCATGCGCGGCTTCGGCGGGTTTGGCACCTCAACCAACGTTGTCGATTTTCTCGACGGCTTGAGGCTTCCACGCGGTCAGGCCTTCGCCTTGCCCGCGGTCGATCCTTACCTGCTCGACCGGGTCGATGTGCTGAAGGGGCCATCTGCCGTCCTTTACGGCCAAAGCAGTCCGGGAGGTCTCGTCAACCAAGTTAGCCGGGCGCCGTCCGCCGCCACCCAAAACGAGGTGCGGGTGGAAGGAGGCAGCTACGGCCGCCTCCAGGGCGGATTTACCAGCCGTGGCGCGATCGACGAGGCTGGGACGTTTCAATACGCCATCACTGGGATCGGGCGCGACTCCGGCACCCGCTACGACGACGTCGACGAACAGCGCCTCGGCCTGGCGCCTGCACTCACCTGGGAGCCGGGCGCAGATACCCGACTGACAGTGCGCGGCTTTATCCAGGATGATCCCGACGGCGGCTACTTCAACTCCATCTATCCCACCTTCCTCGCGCCCGAAGCCTACAAGCCCTACCTCAATCCCGAACTGAATGTCGGCGACCCCACCTACGACTATTTCGACCGGCAACAGTACGGGATCGGCTACGCCTTCGATCATCGCTTCAACGAAGCCTTCGCAGTCAGTTCCGACCTGCGCTATTCGACGATCGATCTCGACTTTCGCTCGCTCCAGATGATGGCGCCGCTGACACCCAACGGATTGCTTCCCAGGCAGGCGCTGCGCTCGATCGAGGACGTGCAGGGCGTCTCGATGGACAACCACGCCACGTTCGACGTGATCACCGGACCGGTCGGGCACGAGATCCTCACCGGCTTCGATTACCAGCACTCCACCAGCAACTGGGAATACCAGTTCGGCCTCGCCCCCTCCCTCAATGTCGTCGACCCGCAATACGGTGTCTCCGTCGGCCCCCTGGCCACCATCATCGACAACCGGCAAACGCTGCAGCAGGCCGGACTCTACGTGCAGGACCAGCTCAGCCTCGGCAATCTGAGAGCCGTGCTCGGCGCCCGCTATGACTGGACGGATCAGGAAACGCACAATCGGCTGACAAACACCACCAGCGACCAATCGAGCGGGTCGCCGAGCTATCGCGCCGCACTTCTGTACATGTTCGACAATGGCCTGGCGCCCTATGTCAGCTACTCGACCTCGTTCGAGCCGGTCATCGGCGTCGATGCCGCCGGCAACAGCTTCGTTCCGACCGAGGCACAGCAATGGGAGGTGGGCGTGAAATACGAACCCACCTTCATGGATGCGCTGTTCACCGCATCCGGTTTCGACATTCATCAGCAGAATGTCCTCACGCCCGGATCCATGCCCGGCTTCAGCGTTCAGCAAGGAGAGATCCGCTCGCGCGGTCTGGAGTTCGAAGGTCGCGGCAACCTCCTGCCCAACCTGGAAGTCATCGGCGCCCTGACGTTCCTCGACACCGAGGTGACGGAATCCACCAACCCGGCTGCGATCGGCAACCGCCCGCAAGGCGTTCCGGAATATTTCGCGTCGGTTTGGGCGGAATACATGGTCGACCGCGGGCCGCTCACCGGGCTGTCCATAGGCGGGGGCGTGCGCTTCGTGGGCAGTAGCTTCGCCGACGATGCCAACACCATCAGCACCCCCGGCTACACGGTGGTCGATGCGGCCCTGAAATATGACTTCGGCAACATCAATCCGACATTCGAAGGCGCTCGCGCGACCTTCAAGGTCACCAATCTTCTCGACGAGGAATATTACGGAAGCTGCAGCTCGAACTACTACTGCCAATTCGGCAACGGCACCCAGTTTTTGGTGGGGCTGCAATACGAATGGTGACCAACGGCCGCTCTCTGATGCTGAATCGCCGCCAATTTTCCGCCGGTCTTGGCGCAATCCTGCTGTCGCCATCGTTCGCGGTCGCGGCGGCGGCCGAAGGCGTCGTCGACATGGCCGGCCGCCAGGTCTCCCTGATCAAACCGGCGGAGCGGATCGTCCTGCTGGATGCCCGCGACATCGTCAGCATGGCGGTTCTACACCCTGACCCGGCGCGCGTGGTGATCGGTTGGGCCGGCGCCGACACCTTGGACAGCGATCTTCTGCGCCGGCACTATGAGACGCGTCCGGACGGAAGCGGCGAGATCGCGGTCGTTGGCGGACAAACAGCCACGACCGTGTCGCTTGAGCGCATTCTTGCCCTCAAGCCCGACCTGGTGGTGACAACCGCCTACATGGAGCCGGAACTCGGCGACGGCGTCCTGACAAGGCGGTTGGAAGCGGCCGGTATTCCGGTGGTGTTCAGCAACACCGCATCGAACGAACAGACGACCGAGGCCGACCGCGATCCTTTCGCCGCAATGGCCCGCACCATGCGGATGTGGGGGCAAATCCTCGGCAAATCCGACCGCGCGGAAACGTTCGTAGGCTTCGCCCACGAGCACTTGAACGAGGTGCGGCAGCGGCTCGGGGCCACCTCGCCGACCAAGGCCTATCTGGAGGTCCAATCGACCTATGATGATTGCTGCTGGGCAGCGGGCGACCGCATCTGGGGAGACCTGCTCGCGCTGGCCGGCGGACACAATCTCTCCGCCGTCGACGCGCCTTGGTTCGCGAAGGTCGCCTTGGAGCAATTGATCGCCGAAGCGCCGGAAATCTACATCGCCTCCGGCGGCGCTTTCGGACGCGGGATCCGGCCCGCGATCGGCCCGGGTCTCGATCCGGACGAAGGCGGCGAGGGGCTGCGCCGCCTGACCGAACGCACCGGGTTTGAGACCCTGCCGGCCGTTCAGGATGGCCGGGTGCACGGCGTGTGGACCGGACTTCTCACGATCGCACCGTTCAACATCCTGTTCGTCGAATGCGCCGCCAAGTGGCTGCATCCCGACCTTTTTGCCGATCTCGAGCCGACGGACACGCTCAACGCGCTTAACGAGCAGTTCCTGGCGAAGCCCCTTCCGGGCCCGTGCTGGCTGAGCCTTGCCGCCTGACCACGGCAAGGCTCAACGCAATCGCGAACCTGAAAAGCTTTTCCCTATGCCCCAGTTCACGGCCCGAGCGGCCATCGCGTTTCCCAATATCGACGCCTATCTTGACCAGATTGCCGCATCGCTTGCGGCACACAACATGGACGTTCAGGCCGACGGCGACGGATATGATGTGAGGTCGGCGTTTGGAACGGCGCACCTGGAGACCGCACCTTCTGCCCTGCACCTTCTCGTCCAGGCTGAAGATCCGGCCGCATTCAATCGGATGAAGCACGATCTCACGAGCCTCATCGATTTCGTCGCTCGCTCCGAAGCTCTCACGATCGTCTGGACCGGCGACGCGACCGGCGCCGCTCCACCGCCCGACCTTCGGATCCTCACCGTCCGCACGGTCCACGACCTGACCCCCCGGATGCGCCGGTTCACGCTGCAGGGCGACGATCTCGGCCGCTACGCCGTGTCCGACCAAATCCATTGTCGCCTACTGTTTCAGGAAAAGGGGACACATAGTCCCGAATGGCCGCACCTCGGCGACAACGGCCGTATCCTCTGGCCAGCGGCCGGCAAGCTGGCGACCCGGATCTACACGATCCGCCGGATCGATCCGGCGTCTGGCACGCTCGATATCGATTTCTTCATGCATGGCGGCAAAGGCCCGGGCGTGAAATGGGCGAACACGGCTTCCCCCGGGGACATCGTCGGAATTTTGGGCCCTGCCGCCTATGGGCCGAAACCCGCGGACTGGGTCCTGCTTGCTGGAGACGAGACCGGGTTGCCCGGCATCGCCCGTATTCTGGAGAACCTGCCGGCCTCAGCCCAAGGCGTCGCCTTGATCGAGGTGGCGGATACCCGCGAGGAACAGCCAATCGAGGGCCCCTCAGGGGTCGAGATCCGTTGGCTGCACCGCAACGGTGCCGCCTCGGGCACGACTTCTCTTCTAGCCGATACCGTGTGCGCCCTGGATCTGCCGGCAGACAAGACCGGCCTCTTCTTCTGGGGCGGTGCGGAGTTCGCCACCTTTAAGACCATGCGCACCTATCTCACCCAGGAGATCGGACTTCCGCGCTCCCGCATCGTCGCCTTCTCCCACTGGCGGCGCGGCATGAGCGAAGAAGAGATTGCCGAGGCCGGCGCGTCGGCCATTTCCGCATGACATCCGCCATGCGGTCACGCCGTCCGTTCTTCCCCGATCAGACGCACACCGCGCCGATAGACCTCGAAGCTCCGGACCAGACCGGCGGCTACGACCGCCTGATCCGTCGACGCCAGCGCGTGCTGGTCGCGCTTCTCGGCATCCTGCTCATCGCTTTCGTCCTGGACGTGGCAATCGGCCCGGCGGGCCTGAGCCTTGATCAATCGCTGAAAGCACTGCTCGGCATCGAAGGCGCGAGCCGGACCGACATCGTCATCCTCTGGAGCGTCCGCCTGCCGCAAGCGCTCACCGCCATTCTTGTCGGCGCGGCCCTTTCGCTCGCCGGGGCCGAGATGCAGACGATCCTCGACAATCCGCTGGCGAGCCCGTTCACGCTCGGCGTGTCGTCGGCCGCTTCGTTCGGGGCCGCCCTCGCCATGATCCTGGGGGCAGGCCTGCCCTTTCTACCGACCACCTGGCTGGTGCCCACCAACGCCTTCTTGTTCGCGTTCGGCTCGGTTTTGGTCCTGCAGGCACTGACTTTAAGGCGCGGCGCTGGATCGGATCGCTTGGTGCTGTTCGGCATCGCCATGGTCTTTTCCTTCAACGCGCTGGTGGCGTTGGTTCAGTTCGTGGCGTCCGAGACCGCTCTGCAGCAATTCGTCTTCTGGACCATGGGGTCCATCTCGCGCACAGGCTGGCCGGAAGTTGCCTTGCTTGCCGCAGCACTTGCCCTTGCCTTTCCAACCGCATTTGCCGCGCGCTGGCACCTGACCGCGCTGCGGTTCGGCGAGGACCGAGCACAGAGCTTCGGTGTGCCCGTGGCAAGGCTAAGGTTCGTGGTGCTCATCCGCATCAGCCTCTTGGCCGCGCTTTCCGTCGCATTTGTCGGAACCATCGGGTTCATCGGCCTGGTCGGTCCCCATATCGCGCGGCTCCTGGTCGGCGAGGATCACCGCTTCTTCCTCCCGGCGAGCCTCTTAACAGGCGCTGCGGTGCTCTCCTTCGCCTCGCTGGTCAGCAAAATTCTGGTCGCAGGCACACTGTTGCCGATCGGGATCATGACCTCCCTGATCGGCATTCCCGTGTTCGTCGCGCTGATCCTCCGCCGCTCGGAGGCCTGATGGAACACGCACTGAAGATCGATGGCTTGTCCGTTCAGTATCCGAACCGCCAGGTGATTACTGACCTGTCGCTGCCGTCCTTGCCGGCGGGAACGCTGACCGCGGTGATCGGTCCGAACGCGGCCGGCAAAACCACATTCCTTCGCGCCTTGGCAGGTCTTCTGCCTGCGGCAGGCGAAGTCCGCTTCGGCAAGTGGGACTTGTTGCGATGCCGACCAGCCGAGCGGGCCCGCCTTGTTACCTACATGCCGCAATCGCTCCCCCAAGGCGTAGCTTTGACCGTGGTGGAAGCCATAGCCACAGCGCTTCGCGCAGCGCCCTCCTCCGGCCCGATCTCCGCAGAGAGCATACACGCCGCTGTCAACGCCATTCTGCGGCGGCTAGATATCGGCCACCTCGCCCTGTCCCCGCTCGACAGGCTTTCCGGCGGACAGCGGCAACTCGTCAGCCTGGCGCAGGCGATCGTTCGCCGCCCAAAGATCCTGCTTCTTGACGAACCCACAAGCGCGCTCGATCCGCGTCACCAGATCGATGTGATGGAAGCGGTCAGAGAAAGCGCCATCACCGACCGGACGATCGTGCTTGCCGTCCTGCACGACCTCAATCTCGCACTGCGCTGGGCGGACACGATCGCCCTGCTTGCGGACGGCATCGTGACGGCCTCGGGGCCTCCCGAGGACGCCGTAACGGCTCAGACGCTGGCGGACGCCTACAAAGTCGCAGCCCGGATCGAGCGATGTTCGCGCGGCCAATCCCATGTGCTCATCGATGGCAAGATCGATTGAATGCGATCGAACGCCGTCGCCTCCCTTACGCACCGCGCCCTGTTTCTAAATCACGCACACATCCCAGCCCACGTGTTTTCCGTCAGGCGACGCAAATTGGATGCGCCGTATCGCGCACCGCGGTGTTCGACGGTTTCGCCTTCCGCCACACCCCATCGCTGATCCATTTGTGCGGCATCCCGGTCTCGCGCATCGCGGGACACCTTCGCGGCCGATGTCTTGTGTCGAAGCCGGCCGCTCCGGACCAATGGCAGGAGTGCGTTCCCGTTGCCCGCGCGTCGACTTGGCATCATCGGTTACGGCGCCATCGGCCAGGCGATCGTGGAGCGGCTACGGCTCGAGGGGACCTTTGACGACCTCGCTTGCGTTCTGATCCGACCGGGACGGAAGCCGGCCGACGACCTTCCGCTTTTCGATGACCTCGCCGACTTTCTTTCCTCCGGTCCGGATGTCGTTATCGAGGCTGCTGGTCAGCGCGCACTGACCCACATTGGCCCGGCGGTCGCGGCGGCCGGCATCGACCTCGTCGCTTCATCCGTTGGCGCGCTGATGGACAAAACGCTGATGGCGACACTTCTAGGAAAAGACGACACAGCTCCGGGGAAGGTGCTCATTCCATCGGGAGCGATCGCAGGACTAGACGGGCTCGTCGCGGCCCGCCTCGCCGGGCTCGATGAAGTGCGCTACACGTCGCACAAGCCACCGCACGCCTGGCTCGGCACGGCGGCAGAAGGCACGCTCGACTTCGACCACATCGAGGATGAGGTCGTCTTCTTCGAAGGCACCGCGCGGGACGCCGCCGTCCGGTTCCCCAAGAACGCCAACGTTTCCGCCGCGATCGCGCTGGCCGGCATCGGACCGGAGCGCACCCAGGTCCGTCTCGTCTCGTCGCGACGCGTCACCGACCCACTCGGAGTCGTCGAGGCCTCCGGTGCGTTCGGCTGGTTCCGGTTCGAGATCTACGCCCACGCCTTTCCGTCGAACCCGAAGTCCTCGATGCTGACCGCCTACTCGCTGCTGGAGTGCGCCCGTTACGGAATCGGCATGCCCCTTGCCGCGGTCGCGTGCTCCTCGGGCGACGATCCCCGTCACGCGTCCCGCAACACGGTCAATCAGCCTTTGCACTTCGTCCCGATGGCCGGCTTGTCTACGGTCGGTGAACGGAAAACCCGTCAGGAGTGATGACGATGAGTGAGAAGTCGAACGTCGCCCGGCATCCACGCCCGCCAGAGCTGCAGGATGCCTCGCTGGACGAGATCATGGCCACCTATGTCGGCAAGTACAAAGACAAACGCGCCGACTGGAACGCCTTCGCCGATGCCAGCATCGAGGGCTTCAAGCGCGCCCAGTTCCGCTTTATCGGTGCTGGCGCATCGGGAAAGCACGACGCGTCCGATATCATTCCGGCCGGCAACTTCACGCTCTCCATCATGCACGTCCCGCCGGGTCAGGGGAATGCGGCTCACACCCACGAGGTGGAAGAGTGCTTCTTCGTGCTGCAGGGCTACCTCACCGTGTTCCTGGAGACCGAGGAAGGCGAGCGGGTCTCGGAGACGTTGGGTCCCTGGGAATGCATCTCCTGCCCAGCCGGCGTGATCCATGGCTACGTCAACGAAACGCTGGAACCCTGCTACCTGCAGGTGATGCTCGGCCGGGGCCGCCCCGAAACGGCCGGCTTCGCCTCCAGTGAGCTGTTCGCCAAGCGCGACTCCCACCTTGCCTGACCGCCTCTAGAGCCTGTCAGCGTTTCACGGAAACGCCGAGGGGCTCTAACCCTTTGCTTTAACGCATGTCCGGACGTCCAACCGGTTTCCACTTGGCCTGGACATGCTCTAACCGCACCGAAAGTTCCACAAAATGTCCGATCGCCGGCCTCCAAGGATTGCCGTCGTTGGGGCCGGCATCGGCGGCCTGACCGTCACCGCCGCACTCCGAAAACTCGGCCTCCCGGCAACCATTTACGAGCAGGCACCGGCCTTCGGGCGCGTTGGGGCCGGGATCCAGCTAACGCCCAACGCGGTCAAGGTGCTGCGCGTGCTCGGGCTGGAGCAGCAGGTCCGCGCCGCGGCGTTCGCGCCCGAGGTCGGCTACAATCGCGATGCTCGGACCGGCGACGTCACCTTTTTGCATCCGATGGGAAAGGTCACTGAGGATCGTTACGATGCGCCAGACCTCTCCATGCACCGGGCGGTGCTGCACGGCGCGCTGGAGTCGCAAATTCCCCATGAGCAGATCGCATTCGGCAAGGTGCTTGCCGGCGTCGACCGGGAGGGCGACGCGGTGCGGCTCAGCTTCGAGGACGGCGACAGCGTCGTAGCCGACCTGGTAATCGGGGCCGACGGGATCCATTCGATCGTCCGCCACACCCTGGTCGGCGAGGAAGCCCTCTCCTTTACCGGACGTGTTGCCTACCGCTCGGTCTACCGATCCGAGCGGCTGGGGCGCAAAATCGACGATCGCGTGAAATGGTGGGGCGAGGAACGCCACATCGTAACCTACAAGATCGACCCGCGACGCGAGGAACTTTACTTCATCGCCTCGACACCGGAACCGGACTTCGAAGTGGAATCGTGGTCTGCCCTCGGCGACCGCGACACGTTGCTCGCCGCCTACGAGGGCTTTCATCCCGACGCCCGGATCGTTCTGGAATCGGCGCCGGACGTGCGCAAATGGGCGCTGGCGGTGCGCAAACCTCTCCAGAGCTGGTCCGACGAACGGATCACCCTTCTGGGCGACGCTGCGCATCCGATGGTGCCGTACATGGCGCAAGGCGCCGGCAGCGCGATGGAAGATGCCATCATCCTGGCACGGCTCCTCTCAAAGACCGACCCCGACGGATATCCCGCCGCGCTGAAGGTCTACGAGGCGCACCGCATCCCCCGCACCACCCGCATCCAACGAGCGGCTTCGCAGAACAAGTGGATGCATACGGCCAGTGACACCGATACCGACTGGCTTTACGGCTACGACGCCTGGAACGGCATCATCGACTGACCGTCGCTCCTTCGGCGATCAGCCAGTGACAACCCCGAGCGAGACGCTCTCCAGCGTCCGCTTCAGCTCCGTCAGCAGAAACTTCGACACGCTCGGCAGCCGCCGCTTCTTCAACGTCAAAAGGTCGATGGTGGTCCGCTCAAGCAGCGGCGCATCGATGGGCACCGTTTTCAGAAGCCCGAGCTCAACCTCCGCCTGAACCGACATCCGCGCCATCACGGAGGCCCCGGAGCTCGCGCGTGCGAACGTCTTCAGCGCGACGAAGGAATCGGTCGTCAGCACCGGATTGAGAGCGTGGCCGGCCTCCTGGCTCACCTCCTCAAGGACTTGGCGGATGTTGAACGCCCCTTCAGGCACGGCGAGAAGGAGATCCGCGAGCTCGTGGATGGAGACCCGTTCCGCGCCCGCAAGCCGATGTCCCGGCTCAACGACCAACACGATCGGATCGCGGTAACGGGCTTCCTGGCGGAGTTCCACGTCCGGTCGGCCGCAGAACGTCACGCCGATATCGCACTCGCCGAGCTTGATCGCCTCGACCACTTTCTGCGCTGTCAGCATCCGCACCTGATATTGCACGTCCGGATAGCGGGTCCGAAACACGGTGATGCCCTGCACCACCTCCGACACCGCACCTTCCACGCACGCAACGCGCACGAGCCCCCGCAGTGTGCCCTTCAGTCCGTTCAAATCCTCCCGAAGGCTATCGTAGTCCAGGATGACGGACCGAGCGTACTCCGCCACCAAGCGCCCGGCGTGGGTGACCGTGACGCCAGAGGTCGAGCGATCGAACAGCGGAACACCCATCTGGCGCTCCAAGATGAGTATCTGGCGGCTAACCGAGGACGGCGCGAGGCCGAGCCGGTCGCTGGCCTTGCGGACGGACCCGCTTCGAACGGCTTCGTAGAATGCACGCAACGGTCCGGGAAACATGACGGTGGCTCCTTCTTACGCGAGCCCTCGTCGGCGGCTCCATCGTGGCGCGGTGTGCGACTAACTCGATCACGACGGCGCGGAGCGAAGCAAAGAGCGGACCATTGGCATCGCGGCTAGACGCCACGGGCCCCACGCACATCGGCTGCCCTTGGCCGCGTGCCTGCAAGGAGTTGCCTCCATTCGCGACGCAGGCTGACGCCAATTCAGGCAGAGAGCCCGCCGTTTAAGCAAAAACGCGACACGAGCAGCAATTGCGTCCAATCTAAAGCAACACCACCGTCGAACCTTCGCTATATCTCACCGGGGTAGATCTACGGGATAAATGACGCCGTCGGCCAGCACGTGACTCTGTCCAGGATCCGGATCGGCCGAACCGTCGCCGCCAGCGTCCGCCTTTCGGGCCTTCTTCCCTTCGGTCCGTCTCGTGGCGATGGCGCCACCTGCCGCGCCAGCCCGGAGCAGTCGATGACCAAGCCGCCCCTGTCCCGTCTCAACCGCCGTCAATTCCTGGCCGCTGGTAGCGCAGCCGCTGCTGTCGGCGCTCTCGGCTTCCCGCACATCGCGCAAGCCCAGGCAACGAAGGTGATGTTCACCTGCGATTTCCGCATGTACGGCGAAACCGCACCCTGGTTCTACGGCAAGGATCTCGGCCTGTTCGAGGATCTCGGCATCGACGCCACGGTTGACGGGTCGTCCGGCTCTGTCGACGCTATTAAGCGGGTCGCGAGCGGCGCCTATGACTTCGGCTGCGCCGATCTCAACAGCCTGGTGGAGTTCGCCGCTCAGCAGCCCGACATCGCTCCGAAGATGATTATGGTCCTGTTCGAGCGGCCGGCCCAATCGATCATCTCGCTGAAGTCGAAGGGGATCGATTCGCTCGCCGCGCTCAAAGGCAAGCGGCTCGGAGTGACATCAACCGATGGCGGCTCGCGGATCTTCCCCTCGCTGCTGCGATACAACGAGGTCGACGGCAGCGACATCGAGCGCGTCGTCACCACTCCGCCCCTACGCGATGCCTTGCTCCTGCAGGATCAGGCGGATGCCGTGATCGGTTTCGACTACACCACCACGCTGAACCTAATGTCGAACGGAATTGCCCGCGAGGACATCGAGATCCTCCCCTTCGCCGACTACGGCTTCAACTTTTACGCCAACGGCTTGATCGCGTCTCAAGAGCAGATCGAAAAGAACCCGGAATTGGTGAAGCGTATCGCGCTCGCTGCCGCCAGGACTTGGCTCGCATCCCTCGCCGATCCCGATGCAACCATCGCCGCCATCAAGCAGCGCGATGACCTCATCGACACAGAGCTGGAGACCACCCGTCTGCATTGGGTGCTCGACGAGCATGTCTTCACCCCGGAGTTCCGCGAAAAAGGTCTCGGTACGTTGGAACCCGACCGGCTGGCACGCGGCGTGAAGACGGTGGCGGAAGGTCTCGACCTCCCGCGTACGCCCGAGGTCGCCGAAGTCTATGACGGGAGCTTCCTCCCGCCCCTCTCAGAAAGACAGCCCAACATCTGATGACCGTCGTCGATACCCGTCTCTCCCCCCACATGCTGGCACAGGAAAGCAGCCTGTCCGCTCCCTTCGTCGAGCTTTCGGACGTCAAGCTGATGTTCGGCGAAGCGGACGGGACGATGGCCCTCGATGGCCTGTCGATGACGGTCGGGAAAGGCGAGTTCGTCAGCGTCGTCGGCCCGTCCGGGTGCGGCAAGTCCTCGCTCATGAAGCTGGTGACCGGCCTCCTGCCATGCTCGGCCGGCACCATCCGCGTCGCGGGCGATGTGGTGCGCGATCCGCTCCACATCGTCGGCATGGCATTCCAGAACCCGACATTGCTGCCGTGGCGTTCTACGCTGCGTAACGTGCTTCTTCCAACCGAGGTCTCCCGGATGAAGCGCCGCAAGCGCTTCGGGAACCGCGAGGCGGACGTGCGCAAGGCGAAGAACTTGCTGGCGCTGGTCGGATTGGAAGATTTTGCCGACAAGAACCCGTGGGCGTTGTCCGGCGGGATGCAGCAGCGCGTCAATCTCTGCCGCTCGCTCATCCACGACCCCGAGCTGTTAATGCTCGACGAACCGTTCGGCGCGCTCGACGCCTTCACTCGTGAAGAGCTTTGGGGCCTGCTGCAGCGGCTCTGGCAAGAGCACGACTTCACCTGCATTCTGGTGACCCATGACTTGCGCGAAGCGGTCTACCTGTCCGACCGCGTCTTCGTCATGGGACCGCGCCCGGGCCGGGTGATTGCCGAGCATCGGATCGATTTCCCGCGTCCGCGTTCGCTCGACATCACGTTCGAGCCGGAATTCGCCAAGCTGGTGAAGACCATCCGTCATCAAATCGACCGGCCCCATGGCGCTGTCGGAGAAGTAAAATGACCCGTCGCTCCTGGCACCGCCTGGAACGGGCCATGCCTTGGCTGGTCGCCGTCGCCTTCATCGCGATCTGGCAGCTTGCCGTCAGCGGTCTGAAAGTGTCCTCGATCGTTCTGCCGTCGCCGCTCGACACGGTCGCGGCCTTGTTGACCTACCACAAGACGATCCTTCGCCACGCGATGTTCACGCTGCAGAACACGGCGCTCGGCTTCGGGCTCGCGATCGTTCTCGGCCTTGTGCTCGGGGTCGCGATCGGGGCGTCGCGCCTCGCCTATGCCGGTCTCTATCCGCTGCTGATCGGCCTCAACTCGGTGCCGAAGGTCGCCATCACGCCGATCCTCGTCCTTTGGCTCGGGATCGGCGAGCCTCCGGCGATCGCGACCGCTTGTCTGCTTTCGATTTTCCCGATTATCGTCAACGTCGCCACCGGCATCGCGACGATGGAGCCGGAGATGGAGGACTTACTGCGCTCGTTCGGCGCCTCCAAGTTGGACGTTCTGACCAAGGTCGGACTGCCCCGCGCAATGCCCTATTTCTTCGCCTCGCTCAAAATCTCCATCACGCTCGCCTTCGTTGGTGCCGTGCTGTCGGAGACGATCGCCTCGAACGAGGGTATCGGCTATCTCATGCTGCAGGCATCGACTCAGTTCCGTGTGCCGCTGATGTTCGCAGCCCTGATCGTGATTGGCCTGATGGGCGTCGCGACCTACCTGCTGTTCGCCGTGATCGAGCGCCGCACCACGGGCTGGGCCACTCGCAATCAACACCGCACCGAGGTGCACCAGTTTGGAAACTGACAAGGCCTCTTCGCTGCCGGCCGACCTTTTGCGAGAGCTTGCGGATATCGGCCCGCGCTGGGCCGAGGACGTGTCCAGCCACGTCCGGCAGATGGCCCGGGCATTCGGCCCGCTGCTTGCCGCTGCGCCAAAGGTCTCGCGGATCGAACGCGACCAGGCCTACGGCCCGCATCCGCGCCACCGGCTCGACGTCTACCATCCCGACATCGGAGCCCCCATGCGGGGTCCGGCGCTCGTGTTCGTCCATGGCGGTGCCTTCGTGCAGGGGGACCGCAACTCCACGGACGAAATCTACGCCAATGTGATGCATCGCTTCGCCCGCTCCGGCATCGTCGGTATCAACGTGGAATACCGACTCGCCCCGGAGGCCACCTTTCCCGGCGCGAGCGAGGACGTGGCGGCGGCCATCGCCTGGACCCGCGCCAACGCCGAGCGCCTCGGCGTCGACGCGGATCGGATCGTGCTGATGGGCCATTCTGCAGGCGCGGCCCACGCCGCCAGCTACGCCTATGACCGGCGCCTCCATCCAGCGGAAGGACCCGGCCTGGCCGGCCTGATCGTGGTAAGCGGCCGGGTTCGCGCCGATACCGCTCCCGACAATCCGAATGCGGCGAAGGTCGAAACCTACTACGGCAGTTCGGACCCGGCGATCCTGGACGCAGCCTCGGCAGTCAGCCATGTCGACGCCGGCAGCCCCCCGACGTTCATCGCCTACGCCGAATACGAAAACCCGCTTCTCGACGTCTATTGTCTCGAACTCGCTTATCGGCTAGCCGCCGCAAAGCGGCGCGCACCGCCGGTCGTTCGCCTGGCCGGGCACAATCACACTTCGATCATAGCCCACATCAACACGAGCGAAGACCGACTTGCTCAGGCTATTCTCGCGTTCATCGCCGGATTGAAATAGCAGGTGGCGCCGGGACGGAGCTGGCCGTAAGGGAGTGACAGGTCGGGACTTTGAGCGCAGTAACCAGCCCCCGCGCGGTCAAGTCGGCTGGTCATCTCGCCTCTGCCGCGGGGACCGATGGCAGAGGCGTAGCTATCATGTCCGGCATCAAGGCTTTGGGTCAGGCCGCAAGTCCGACCTGACCGGTCATCAGCTTCTCCCAGAGCGCTCCGATCGTCGCACGGTCGTAGTGCAGACCGAACTCTTCGAGGATGGTTCGCTCCAGCTCGGCTTCCGAGGCGATCGTCCAGCTTCTCGTGCCGCGCCGCGTCACCTCCTTGGCCTCTCGGTTCATAAGGCTAAGCTGAGCCTCCGATCCGACGCGGCTCATCATAAGGTTTTGAGGAAATGGTGCGCCGAGTGGCCAGTGCGTGCAAAGATAGTTGGCGCTTTGCACGTCGACGGCAGCGAAGGGGCTCTCATCAAAACCGAAGAGCGACAGCCAGCTCTCGCCGTCCCTCCGTTCCAGCACAGTCTCCCCGGTCTGCCGGTCGCTGGTGCATCGGAATGTTGAGCCCGACACCGTCTGATGCGGCCCGATAACGAGTTCCAGGGGCCCGAACGGGCCGGGACCGCCGAAACCCGCGTCGACCAGCCATTCGCGGCCGTTCACCGTGGCGATCCACGCGAGATGGGCACGGATGCCGCCGATGGGCGCTCCCATGCGGACACGGGCGAGGATCGGCCTTGCTGAAAAGCCCACGGCCGCCAGAGCCTGGCCGAACAGGGCATTCAGCTCGAAGCAATAGCCCCCTCGCCGCTGCGCGACCAGCTTCTGCCACACGGCCTCCGGCGCAAGATCCGGCACACGCCCGAGAAAAGGTTCGACGTCTTCGAAAGGAATTGAGGCCATCTGCGCGCACTGAAGCGTCTCCAACCCGTCGAAGGTGGGAAGGCACATCGTCAGGCCGATCCGGGCGAAATAGGTCTCCAGGTCGAAAGTCATGATCGTCATCCTGTCGGGGAGATGAGAAGTCTTGTTTGCCGAATGGAGGTCGAACTTGGAGCCTTTTCCGCGCGGGTGAAAACACCTGCACGACAAGAAATGGCTCACGACCAATCGCTCGAGCACGGTCTTGTCGTGCTACGTCCGCGGCGGCATGAATTCGCTCTCGATGACGAGCTCCACCTCGTCGCTCAGCGCCGGAATGGCGAAGTCCAAGCCCCAGTCGGAACGTTTCACCACGCCCGTCGCGGAGAAGCCGAGCTTCGCCACCTTTTCCATCGGATGCTCGGCCATGGAGCCGTTGTAGCGAACCTTCAGGGTCATCGGATGCGTCTCGCCGCGAAAGGTCAGATCGCCCCGGATAAAGCCGACATCTTCGCCGGTCTGCTTGATCGACCGCGAGACGAAGGTGATGGGCTGACCCGCCAGAAAATCGGGGTGCGTCCCGATCTTCTCGTCGAAGTTCTCGACCTCGGGAAACGGGAACTCCGTCCTCGTCGACATCGGATCGATTGCGACGGTCAGCTTGGACAGCGAGGGCTGTTCCTGGTCCCAGTCGAGTTCGGCGGTCACGGCGGTCAACCGCGCGGTGTAGTGCGAGAGGCCGAAATGGCCGATGCGCCAGACCAGGCTGGTGTGCGCCGGGTCGGCTATATAATGCCCGGATGGCGCGGGGGCCGGCTCGGCCTGCGGGGATCCCGGAATGAAGGCGACAAGTGCAGCGGCAAGGGCGAGACCCAGCGGACCGACGCTTGCCGAAGGACGGAATTCCATTTTCGCAGCTCCCTTGTTGATGTGCCGCCGAGTGCTTTCGGCCGCGTCGCGGGAGTTCCTACGAAAGGGGCGTGCGCACCGCTTCCTAATTGGCTCCTAAAGCGGGCGACCAAATCCTAAAAGTCGACTAAGATCAGTCTTGCCGTTGTCTGAAGTGTTTATTCTTGGCTGCGAAGGCGATGTTCATCGGCTCAGACCTTGCCGAATTCATGACCAGCCCCGTGATGATGATCGTTGGGACACGCGACCGGGCGGGCCGGCCGGACATTGGTCGCGCCGTCGGCGCAAGGACAACGGTCGACGGCTCCGGGTTGGAACTGGTCGTTTCGGCTTGGCAATACGGCGCCACGATCGACAATCTGCGGCACGGTGGTGCGATCGCCATCACTTTCGTGCGCCCGTCCGACTATGTCTGCTATCAGATCAAAGGAAAGGCGAGCGTAAGCGAGGCGGGGCCTGCGGGGCTCGTGCTGTCCGCCCGCTACATTGCCGCGATGACGGAGACTTTGGCATTGCTCGGTGTCACGCCCGAAATGTCGGGTGCCTGGCTAACGAGCCGCGAACCGACTTTGGTTCGCGTCATGCCCGAGGCGGTTTTCGTGCAAACGCCCGGACCAGGAGCCGGCGCTGCGCTTAAGGGGGCGCTGTGACTCCGAACCTGGCCGACCTTGCCGCCTGCTTCGAAGGCGTCATTCCGTCGATCGTGGCGACCGTTTCGGACGATGGCACGCCCAACGTTTCCTACCTTTCCCACGTGGTGATGGTGGACGAAAACCACCTTGCGCTGTCGAACCAGTTCTTCACGAAAACGGCCGCGAACCTACGCGCCAATCCTGTTGCGACGCTGCTCCTCGTCGATGGACGGGATGGCAGGCAGTTCCGCGTTGGGGTGCGTTTTGTGCGCGCGGTCGAAGGCGGGCCGCTGTTTGAGCGGGTCGCGGCACAACTCGCCGCAAGCAGCGCCCAGGTCGGAATGGCCGGCGTGATGCGTCTGCGCAGTGTCGACCTCTTCCGTGTCGAGGATATCGTTGCCTATCCGTCGCCCTCCCGCGCGCCTTCGACACCGCTCGCCCGCGAGCCGGATCTCGATGGAGTCGCGGGCGCGATCGAAGCGATTTCCGCGCAGAGCGAATTGACAGCCGTGGTCGACGCGACACTCACGGCCACAGAAGCCCATTTCGGCTTTGGCAGCATCATGATCCTGCTTGGCCCGATCGGCGATGTGCTGACCACGGTGGGTAGCCTCGGCTACGCGCGCTCCGGCATCGGCTCCGAAGTGGCGGTCGGTGACGGCGTGATCGGCATGGCCGCCGCTCGGCGCCAGACGGTCAAGGTCAGCGACATGAGTCGCGTTCGCCGCTACGGCGCCGCCGTGCGCGCGTCGGGTATGGACGAGGACCGTCTGCGAACCATCGCGCTGCCCGGCCTGCCCGACGCCATGAGCCAGATCGCCGTTCCGATGCTTGTCCAAGGCGGGATGCAGGGCGTGCTTTTCGCCGAAAGCCGCGAGCGAATGGCATTCGGAGCCAAGGCGGAGGTTGGACTGTCGATCGTAGCACGACATGCCGCGCTTGCGGTGGCGCTCGCCGAGGCGTTGTCGCGGGAGGCAACTCCCGCCGATCCCGCCACGACCATCGCGGAGCCGGCCGCGCCGATCTTTCATGTCGATCATCACGCCTTCGACGACAGCGTCTTTATCGACGGCAGCTATGTCATCAAGGGCGTCGCAGGCCGCCTGCTCGTCCACATGCTTGAAGCCTATTTGCGCGAGGGGCGGACAGACTTCACCAACCGCGAGATCCGTCTGTCGCGGGAACTGAGGCTGCCGGAGTTCAAGGACAATTTGGAGACGCGGCTGCTGCTCTTGCAGCGCCGGCTCGACGAGCGTTCGCTACCGGTACGGCTGTCGCGCCAGGGCCGGGGCCAGATCAGGCTCGTCCTTTATGGCGCGCCAGCTCTGCGGAACCGTCCATAGGTGATCTCTTCCTGTCGGACCGGTGAACGCGATGCGGCGCGCTCGGGTGGCCAGATCGTTCTCCCGCATCAAGCGCTCGAGCCGTTGTCGGCCGCGAACTGGGCTTCGCGTCCATCAAACACCAATCTCGGTATCCGAGAGACCGACAACAGCTCAACCTTCGTTAGCCTGATCAAAGGCCCTTAACCGACTTTCGCAGAAATATACTTGGTAAACGTATATTCTTCGACGCCCTCTATGCCGCCTTCCCGACCGTAGCCGCTGCCTTTCACGCCGCCGAACGGCCCTTCCGGCTGGGAAGCTCCGAGATGATTGATCGACATGTGGCCCGCCTCCACCCGCTCGGAAAGACGCGCGGCGGTGTCTAAGGCATTGGTGAAAGCGTAACTCGCAAGACCATAAGGCGTGGCATTTGCCATTTCGATCGCCTGGTCAAGGTCTCCAAAACGCTGGATAACGGCGACCGGTCCAAACGGCTCCTCTTGAAGCACTTCGGCATCGGTCGGCACGTCCGCCAGAATCGTCGGCTCGAAGAAGAAACCTTCACGCCCCATCCGATTGCCGCCGAGCAGTACGTTCGCGCCTTTGGCGCGGGCATCTGCCACGAGGGCTTCGAGCGCCGCGATGCGGTTCTGGTTCTGAACCGCCCCCATTTGAACACCTTCGTCGTACGGACCGCCGATCTTGACGGACTTCGTTGCCTCAACGAACGTGGAGACGAAGGTGTCGTAGACAGCCTCATGCACGATGAACCGGGTTGGGCACGTGCAGATCTGACCGCAATTGCGGTACTTTGCAGCAACCGCCATCCGGGCAGCGGCCGCCGCATCGGCGTCTTCGCAAACGATCACAGGCGCGTGGCCGCCGAGCTCCATCACTACCGGCTTCATGTGGCTCGCCGCCAACCCTGCCAGCAGCTTGCCGACACGCAGCGAGCCCGTCAGCGTCACCATCCGTGTGACCGGCGACGAGATCAGCGCCTCCGAAATCTCGGCGGGATCGCCGAAGAGCAGATTGAGGACTCCGGCCGGCAGGCCGGCGTCCGCATAGCACTGCACCAGAGCAGCCGCCGTGGCCGGTGTTTCCTCTGCGGCCTTCAGGATGAGCGAACAGCCAGCGGCCAAAGCCGACAGCTTACGCGCCGGAATGCTCGCGGGAAAATTCCAAGGGGTAAAGCCCGCCACAGGTCCGATCGGCAATTTCAGAGCCATGTTCGAAAACCCCTGAGCCCCCGGAATCGTGCGGCCATAGATACGCCGACCCTGCTCAATGTCCCATCCGATAAGGGCGGCCGCCCGCATGACCTCGCCCCGGGCCTCGGCCACTGGCTTGCCCTGCTCTTGGCTCATGAGGTCGCCGATCATGCCCGCCCGCTCGCGGATCAGCCGAGCGGCCTCCAACAGGATCGCGGTGCGTTTGTCGACACCCGTGTCGCGCCAGATCTCGAAGCCGCGCCGGGACGAATCCAGCGCTTGTTCGAGATCGGCCGCTTCGGCATGAGCAACACGCCCGATCTCCGCGCCGGTCGCAGGATTGACGACCGCATCCGTCCGCACGGTTTCGCGCCAGGCGCCATCGATGAACAGGTTTACGGATCCGTATTGCTGGGACATGGAAGCGCCTTCCTGGACGGTCTTGGTGAAACATCGACGCGAGCAAGTCGTAGACGCGGGGGCGACCACGCATCCGTCCGAATAGTGCGAAAGCTCGGCCGGATCAGGCGAAACCGCCTGATCGAGAGAGAAACAATGCAAATTCAATGACTTATGAGGATTCTTCCCGTTCAGACAGAATCAACCTGAACGGGAAGCGCTCTAGACCCTCATCGTCGTCTCGGTACCCTCGAAGTTCACGTCGCAAGCCTGTGCCTCGACGCGCGCAATGTCCGCTTCGACGTTCTTCAGCTTGGCCCTGATCCGCGCATAGGCGTCCGCACCCAGCGGAAGGCGGAACGGCGGGTTGGGATCCTCGGCCACCGAGATGATGACGCCAGCGGCTTTGCGCGGATCGCCGGCCTGGGTCCCGTTGGAGCTGTCGATAAACGACCGCGTCTTGCCGGTGGTCTCCGCATAAGCGTCGATCACCTGCTTGGCGCGGCTCATGGAGGAGCCCCGGAAGTTCGTCCGGAATTGGCCCGGCTCGATGACGGTCACGCGAATGCCGAGCGGCGCGACTTCGAGAGCCAGAGCCTCCGAGACACCCTCGATCCCGAACTTGGACGCGGCGTACAGGCCGAATGCGGCCGATGCCGTAAATCCACCGACGGACGAAATGGAGAAGATGTGTCCACTCGCGCGCGCCCGCATTCCAGGCAACACCGCCTGCATCATGTTGATGGCACCGAAGAGATTGACCTCCATCATCGGCCGATATTCGTCCGGCGCGCTTTCCTCTACCGCGCCCATAAACCCGAAACCGGCATTGTTGACGAGGACGTCCACGCGCCCGAATTCGCGTTCCGCAAGGGCAACTGCGGCTTTGGCGTCTTCAGGTTTGGTCACGTCGAGGGTGACCGCGCGCGCCGTCTCGGGATAACGCTCTGCCAAATTGCGGACGTCGTCCGCGCGAATGGCGCTGACGATCACCCGGTAGCCTTGCTCCAGGAGCACTTCCGCGATCGCGCGGCCGAACCCCGACGTGCAACCGGTGACCAGCCAGACTTTTGGGTCATCAGTGGGCAATGCCATCGCCGTTTACTCCCTTCGTTTCGTTTTGACGCTTCCGGTCCTGCCGAACCTTGCGGCTGGCGTCCTTGTCGAGCTCGTAGCGCCACCGGTCTCCGATCGGCGATTTGAAAGCCACGACCACGCCATAGACATCCTGTGCTGTGGCCTCGCTCACATAGCCCAGGTTCAGATCCGCCTCGACGCTCTCCAGGGCCCGATCCAAAGGATCGCCGTAACCACCGCCGCCCGGCGACGAGGCCCGGACCTGGTCTCCGGGACGAAGCGTCACGTTCTGGCACTTGGAGCGCATCTCGGGCGTCCATGACCGATCGTCGGTCTTGAAGCCCACTTCGTTGCCAGCCCCCGCGGCGCCGCCGAAGATGCCGAAGGGCGTGTGTTCGGACCGGTCTCCGAGGATCGAGACCGAACACTCCGACCAGACACCGATTTCGTAGGTCGAGCCACATCCCCCGCGGTGCCAACCCGCACCGCCGGTATTCTCCCGCAAGGCGACTTCCTTGAAGCGGATCGGCGCACGCCGCTCCGCCAGCTCGAAGGACATGATCCTGGCCAGAGAAAGCGGCGACGTTCCGTGGACCAGACCGTCGCCCGCTTTGCTGGCCCCGTAGCCGCCCGGGTAAATCCATGTGGACACGAAATAGCGGCCGGTCTCGGGATGCGTGCCCCCAAATGTCAGAGCACCGGTCGTTCCGAACCAAGCGGCGCTGGCGCGATCCGGCAACGCTGGCGCCATTGCACCGAACAGCACATTCATGACGGCGCTCGAGACTTCCAGATATCCGCCAACCGGCTTCGGATACTCTGCCGCCAGCAGGCATCCTTCCGGAATGTCGAACGTGAACGGCCGGAACGTTCCGCCATTAACCGGAACTTCGGGGAACAGGTGCTTGATTGCGACGTAGCAGACCGAAATCGTGGTGATCTCGGGCAAATTCAGCGTCCCTTTGGGAGACGGTGCGGTACCTGCAAAATTCAGGTGGAGCTGATCTCCTTTCACCGTCACGCATAACTCGATCGGCAGCCGCTGATCGGAGTGACCGTCGTTGTCGATATAGTCGACGAACCGGTGGTCCCCGTCCGGCATTTCCGCGATGTAGGAGCGCATCAGCGTTTCCGAGCGCGCCATCATCTCATCGATGCCCGACTCCATTTCTTCCACGCCATATCGGTCGTATAGCGTGTCGAGCCGTTTCTGACCGACATCAAACACCGACTGCATGGCAGCGATATCGCCGCGGACTTCGGCCGGAAGCCGCAAGTTCCGCAGAATGAAGCCCGTCAGCGTCTCGTTCAGGACGCCGCCTTCGACGAGCCTCATCGGCGGGATGAGGATGCCCTCCTGGTGGATGTTCGTAGATTGCGGAGCCCAGCCACCGGCTGCGCCGCCGCCAATATCCATCCAATGGCCCGTGCTGGCGAGAAGTGCGACGACCTTTCCGTCCCTGTAGTAGGGAGCGACCATCGTCACGTCGGAGAGGTGCGTCCCGGCGAGATAGGGGTCGTTTACGGCCCACACATCCCCCGGCCGCCAACCGCCCGCGGCTTCCACCACGGGGATCAGCGTTCGCACCGCAAGCTGCATGTTCGCCAGGAAGACGGGCAGGCCGTACTGCCCCTGGGAAATCGTCTCGGCCGTGGTCGGATGGTAGATGCCGTTGGCGCAGTCGTTCATTTCCGAAATGATCGGCGAGAACGCAGAATGGATGAAATGCAGGTCCATCTCGTTCGCGACCTGCTCCAGAGCGCCGCGGACGACGGAAAGCGTAACGGTATCCATTAGGCCAGCTCCACCAGAATGTTGCCGATTCCGTCGACCCGGGCGCGCATCTTTGGCTCGATGATGCTGGTTGTGTCGCTCTGCTCGATGACCGCCGGGCCCATGAAGACATCTCCCGGCTTGAGAGTTTCGCGCCAATAGACGGGCGTATCGCGCCAAGCGTCGAAGTAGACCTGACGCCGTTCCGAAGGGGTGGGCTCCGTCGCCTCCTCGCTGGCGACACGGTCGACCGGCTGCGCCCGACGCATGCCTGTCACCGTCGTTCGAAGCGTCACGATCACCGGATCGACGTCCGCGAGCTTGACGCCGTAGTGCTCGAGGTAGGCCTTCTCAAAGACAGCCTTGATCTCGTCCCGTGTCAGAGACACGGGGAGCGGTACGCGGATAGTGTGGATCTGACCCGCATAGGACATGTCGGCCAAATGGATCACTTCGATCTCGCTCAGCTCGACCTTGTTTTCGTCCGTACGAGCCCGCCCCTCGGCTTCCTGTTCGGCAAGGATCTGCCCGAGCTCTTCGAGGTCCACTGCGGGAAGCGGTCGATCGAGGGTGCGGGCAAAGTCGTAGCGGAGATCCGCCACGGCGCAGCCCATCGCGCACAAGACACCGGGATAGGGCGGAATGATCATCGTCCCGATCCCTACGTCGGCAAAGATCGCGGCTCCATGGAGTGGACCGGCTCCGCCGAAAATCACGAGCGCAAAGTCACGCGGATCGTAGCCCCGCTCCACCGACATCAGGCGGGTCCTGCCGGCCATGGATTGGTTGACGATGGCCAGGATCGCCGCAGCCGTCTCCTCGACGCCCAGCTTCAGAGCCTTCCCCAATTCGCCAACGGCCGCTCGCGCAGCGTCCAGATCCAGGGCGGCCCGCTTGCCGTCGCCGATCGGCTTTTCGGCGTTGATCCGGCCCAGCACGAGATTCGCGTCGGTCACAGTTGGCTGGGTGCCACCGAGGCCATAGCAGACCGGTCCGGGCGACGCGCCGGCGCTCTGAGGGCCGACATGCAGCATTCCGCCGCGATCCACCCAGGCGATCGAGCCACCGCCGGCGCCGATCGTGTGGACGTCGATCATCGGCACCTTCAACGGAACCCGGAAATCGAGGAGGGTCGTTTCCGCGATGTCGGGCTTGCCATCGATGACGACGGCGACGTCGTAGCTCGTGCCGCCCATATCGCCGGTGATCGCATTCTTGAAACCGGCCTGCGCCGCGATCCGGGCAGCCGCGACGACGCCGGCGGCAGGACCGGAGCGAATGATGTTCGTGGCGCGGGAGCCGAGCTGATCGAGGGAAATGACGCCCCCGTTGGATTGCATGACCAGCGCGTCCTGGTCGTAGCCATACTCCTTCAGCGCGGAGCTAAGCTTGTCGGCGTAGCCAGAAATCAATGGCTGCAGAAATCCCTGTACCGCAGCCGTGCTCGTCCGCTCGAATTCGTATTGCTCGCGCAGCACATCGGTTGCGAGCACCACCGGCAAATCGGGCGCCTGACGATGAAAGATGTCTCGGATAGCCACTTCGTGAGACGGATTGGCGTAGGCGTGCAGCAAGGCGATGACCACGCACTCAATCCGATCCTGCCGCATTACGTCGACGAGCTGGCTCACGGCCTCCTCGTCGAGAGGGATCAGCACCTCACCGCGATAATCGACCCTTTCAAGGACCTCCCAGCGGCGGTCGCGAGGGATCAGGGGATTTTGGACCCCGTTGAGGCCGTAGATCTCCGGCCGGTCGCGCCGCCCGAGCTCGAGCACGTCGCGGAAACCCCGCGTGGTGATCAGCGCACAACGAGCGCCCTTGCGCTCGATCACGGCGTTGGTCGCAATGGTCGTCCCATGCACCAGGGCATCGATCGATTCCGGTGCAAGTTCGGCCGCCGAAAGCGCGTTCAGAAGTCCCCGCGACGGCTGATCAGGTGTCGAAGGCACCTTCAAGACACGACGGGCGCCGGTCTCTGAATCCTGACTGTAGAAATCGGTGAAGGTACCACCGACATCGATGCCGACTATCCTACCCATCCTGTCTCCTCTCAGCCGGGCTTCAGCCCGAGCCATATTTCTGCCGGCGGCTCGTCAGTCCTGGCCGAGGATCAAGGTGGCGTGCGTCGTCATCACGCCTCCCTGATTGCTGACGATGCACGTGCGGGCATTCTTGACCTGAAGATTTGCTTCCCCACGCATCTGGCGGACGCCTTCGATGACAAGCTGAAGACCGGGCATACCCGTCTCCGAAAGCAGTCCGCCGGACGTATTCGTCGGCAGCTCACCGTCGATCTCGATGCGACCGTCGGACACGAAGCGGCCGCCTTCGCCCTTGCGGCAGAAGCCGTAGTCCTCGAACGTCATCGGGACGGTGATCGTGAAGCAGTCGTAGATTTGCGCGACATCGATATCCTTCGGTGTGAGACCGGCCATCTCGAAGGCTGTGGCCGCGGACTCCTGCGCCTTGGTCGTTGTCAGATCCGGCCTCTGCACGACGTTCCATGACGTCTGACCCTGCCCGAAGCCCAAGACCGGAACCGGTGCGCGCACATTCAGTTCGCGCGCTCGAGAGGCGCTCATGAGAATGACCGCCGCTCCGCCGTCGCTGATGAGCGCACAGTCGTCGCGACGCAGTGGCGACACCACCAGCGGCGACGTCCTATAGCCGTCAAGATCCAGCGGCTTGCGAAGCTGTGCGTTGGGGTTGGCCGCACCGTGTCGGCGGGACGCCATCGCGACCGCGGCCAACTCTTCCTCGGTGGTGCCGAAATCGGCCATGTGGCGACGCGCGATCATCGCGTAGCCCGCCGGCGTGCCGAACCAGCCATGCACGGCGTCTTCGCCGTGGGGACGGCTGTAGTTGTGACGACTGCCGGTCTTCGGATTGTCGGCGAAGCAAACGACGGCGACTTCACAGAGCCCGGCTTCGATCGCAAGCGACGCGTAGGAAATCAGCCCGATATTGGCGGCGCCACCCTGGTCCCAGACACCTCCGACCTTCGGCTGCAGCCCTAGCGCCTCAGCCACCCGTTGGCCGTACATGAACTGAGGCTGCGAAGTCGGAAACTTGACCATAACGCCATCGATCACGTCCTTTTCGATCCTGGCGTCGTCCAGCGCATTTGCCACCGCGTCCACGATCATCGAAACGGGCGTCTGTCCCGGCAGCCTGCCGAATGCGGTGTGGCCGACTCCGGCGATGACGACGTTACCCCGCATCTAACGACCCTCGAAATTCGGTAGCCGCTTCTCTGCAAAGGCCATGGGGCCTTCCTTCGCGTCTGCCGTTTCCCGCAAGAGCCGTGCGCTCATCTGCTCCAGACGAAGCCCGGCGACAAGGTCGAGATCCTGGCCACGCACCGCGAGCTCCTTGCTCGCCTGCACGGCGAGCGGCGCGTTGCGGGCAATCTGACGCGCGTATTCAGTCGCAGCGTCCATGAGGTCGGGGGCTTCCACGATCCGATTGATCAGCCCCCACCGCAACGCGGTCTCCGCATCGACCATGTCGCCGCAGAGAAGCATCTCCATCGCAATCGCGTGGGGCACCTGGCGGATCAGACGTTGGGTACCGCCATTCGCCGCAATGATACCGCGCTTGACCTCGGACAGACCGAAGTGCGCCTCCGGCACGGCAACCCGAATGTCCGTCGCCAACGTCAGCGTCAGGCCGCCCCCGACGCAATATCCGTTGATGGCGGCAATGACCGGTTTCCAGACTTCGAGCCCCCGGTTGAGGAGTGCATCGCGCTGGGTTGTCCAGAACGTTGACCACTCCCTCGATGCGGGATCGTAGGTCTTGAGGTCCGCCCCGGCGCTGAAGGCCCGCTCGCCGGCCCCGGTGACGATCGCCACACGGATCTCTGGATTGTCGCGAACCTCCATCCAAGCGCGCGACAGAGCCTCGTAGTGCTCTTGATCGAGGGCGTTGAGACGCTCGGGTCGGTTGATCGTAATGGTCGCAATGTGGTCGGCGACCTCAAAATCGATAGCCATGTTTCGCTATCCCCGCCGGTCAGGGGTCGACACGACCTTGGTGTCGATCAGTCGGTCGATCTCCGCCTGGTCCCGGCCGAGATCTCTCAGGATCGCGGACGTGTCCTGCCCTAGCGCCGGCGGCGGATTAACATCGCCGCGGTCGTCACCGGCAAAATGAACAGGATTTGCGATCGCCTTCAGCTCTCCGAACTGCGGATGGTCGTAGTTGATCACCATCCCGAGCGCGGCGGTCTGGGGGCTTCGGAGAACATCGAGAGCCGTGTTGACCGGAACGCACGGCACCCCCGCCGCATTCAGCGCCGCGACCCATTCCTCGATGGTCCGCGAACGGGTGATCTCGCGGACGAGCCCGTTGGTTTCCTTGCGATTGCGGACCCGGTCCGCGTTGGTGAGAAAACGAGCTTCCGAAGCCAACTCCGGCCGCTCGACAGCCTCACAGTATTTTTGCCAGAGGCTGTCGTTCGCGATCCCGATGAGCACGTCGCCATTGCTCGCCTGAAACACCTCGTAAGGGCAAAGCGATTCATGCCCCGTCCCGGACTTCTCAGGCGGCGTCCCGCGACGCCAGCTGCGCTGCAGGTTAAACGCAAGCAAGGCCAAAGCCGTCTCGAACAGCGAGACCTCCAGATAGGCGCCCTCCCCTGTTCGCTCGCGATGAAACAGCGCCGCAAGGATACCGTTCTGCGCATTAAGGCCGGTCGCCTGGTCGATCGGGGACAAGGGAGTACGGATCGGAGGGCCGCCCGGCACGCCCGTCATGGCCATGATCCCACTATAGGCTTGCAGAATGAGATCGTAGCCTTTGGCGTTCTTCATCGGCCCGTTTCGGCCGAAGCCGGAGATCGAGCAATATATCAACCCTGGATTGACTTTCCGAACCGTCTCATAGTCCACCCCAAGGCGTTCGGTAACGCCCGTTGCGTAGCTTTCGACGACGACGTCGGCGCTTTGAATCAATTGCTGGACAATTGACTGCCCCTCCGCCGTCTTCAGGTCGACTGCGAAGCTCCGCTTATTGCGGTTCATGCTGAGGAAGACGGTACCCGTGCGATCTCCGTTGCCTTCATCCTCGTGGAATGGTGGCCAACGGCGTGTATCATCGCCTTGTGGGGGCTCTATCTTTATGATTTCGGCGCCCATGTCGCCTAGATATTGCGTACACAGGGGGCCAGCGACGACCTTTGTCATGTCGACGACCCGTATGCCGGTGAGCGGTTTCAAGCGCGGACATCCCAAGCTACAAAAGGCGGCGAGAATCACAAATTCAATGGTTAGACCATTTGACGTCACCTATCCCACCTTCGCTTAAAGACGTCAACATAGGAGATCAAATGGCGCCCTCCCGCCCGAAGCTCGACCGCATCAAAGTGCCAAACCGCTACGATGTGCTTGCCGATGTCCTGCGAGAGAAGATTTTTTCCGGCGAATACGCGAACGGAACGGTCCTGCCCGGCGAGCGAGAGCTCGTCGAACAAACGGGATTGAGCCGCGGGTCGGTGCGCGAAGCGCTGCGCGTCCTGGAGGCAGAAGGCCTCGTCCAGACCCGACCGGGCCGATATGGCGGGACGATCGTCCATCAGGGAGCGGAGCGGGCGATCGGCCGGCTGGTCGACCTGTTCATCAAGGGCCGCCGGATCAAGTTCGAGACGCTGCTACAAACGCGACAGGCGATCGAACCGACGCTGGCAGAGCTTGCCGCGCTCAATCGCACGGAGACGGATCTTTCCACTCTTCAGGAGGCGACGCTCGCACTAGAGCAGGCCCATACGGATGCGGAAGGCGATATGGCGAGTCTCAATGTGAGCTGGCATCTGGCGGTTGCCGCAGCAAGCCACAACGAGCTTCTGACTGCCTTCATGAATTCGATCGCCAGCGCCTGCCTTCGCGCCTCCGCGCTTGAAGACTATGGATCCGACGAGCTGCGAAAGGACCTGATCCGCGCCCACCGCCGCATTTTCGAGGCCATCGAAGCTCAGGACGCCGCTGCCGCACATCGGCGGATGGCGCGCCATCTGAACGCCTATTCGGGCGAGCTCGGCGAGGTCGCTCCGCGGGAAATCGAGCTTGAGTAAGCTGGACCGCCTCACGCAATTGAGCGCGACCACGGGCTCCGAAACGCCTTGAAATGAAGAGGAAACGGACTATTCCCGCTCCCCTCAGGCCGGCACTGGCCGACGCGAAAGGCGTCTGTCGCCTCTACAGCTCTTTTCGGGTGAATTTGGCGACCACGCCCACGATGCCTTCTCGGAAGGTCAACACGCACACCGCAAAAATGACGCCCTGGACGACCATGACCCAGGCACCCAGGTGGGCGAGATAGTTCTGCATCGCAACCACGAGCGCCGCCCCGACGACGGGACCGAACAACGTACCCATGCCGCCGACCAACGTCATGAGAACGACTTCGCCTGACATCGTCCACGCGACGTCCGTCAACGTCGCGAGTTGGAACGCAATCGCCTTCGTTGCTCCGGCCAAACCTGCGAATCCCGCAGACAGAACGAACAACAACACCTTGTAACGGTAAACATCGTAGCCGAGCGACATCGCGCGTTCCTCGTTACCGCGAATGGCTCGCAAAACTTGTCCATATGGCGAGTGCACGATCCTGTAGGTGCCGAACCAACCGAGCACGAAGATGGCGAGCACCACCCAGTACAACGTTATGTCTGACGACAGGTCGAGAACCGAGAACAGCGCGCCGCGAGGGACCCCTTGCAGCCCATCCTCGCCGCCGGTGAACGGAGCTTGGAGCGAAAAGAAAAACACCATCTGCGCGAATGCGAGCGTGATCATCGCGAAGTAGATGCCTTTTCGCCGGATCGCGAGCAGGCCGAAAACGAGGCCGAGCACAAGGGCGACAGCCACGCCGCAGACGATCGAAAGCTCCGGGGTCAGACCCCACATCTTCGCGGCATGGGCCGAGACATAACTCGACATACCGAAATAGGCCGCGTGGCCGAACGAAAGGAGTCCGCCGTAGCCGAGCAAAAGGTTCAGCGCCAGAGCGAACAAAGCGAAGCACAGAACCTTCATCACGAACAGCGGATATGCGACGAACGGGGCAACCACGAGCAAAGCAACCATCGCGAGGAAGACCAGACCGGCCGGGAGACGCGAGGGGGGACGATAGGACGAAGCTGCGGCAGTGATTGAGGTTTCAGCCGTCGTCACGATCAAGCCTCCTTGCCGAACAGGCCAGCCGGCTTCACAAGAAGAACGACGGCCATGAGGACGAAGACGACCGTGGTCGACGCTTCGGGATAGAATACCTTCGTCAGCCCCTCGATGATGCCAAGCGAAAAGCCGGTCACAATCGCCCCGAAGATCGAGCCCAAGCCGCCGATCACCACAAGCGCAAACACGATGATCATCAAGTCGTGCCCCATGTTCGGATAAACCGAGTAAATCGGCGCTGCGAGAACACCGGCAAACCCGGCAAGGGCGACGCCTCCGCCATAGGTCAACGCAATAAGAAGCGGAACGTTGATGCCGAAGGCCTCGACTATTTCAGCGTTTTCCGTCGCCGCCCGCAGATAGGCGCCAAGCCGTGTTCGCTCAATGACAAGCCAGACGACCAGACACGAGACGAGCGCCACCGCCAACACGAACCCCCGGTAGACCGGGAGGAACATAAAGCCGAGGTTGAGCGCGCCCATCAGTGCCTCGGGCGGCGAATACGGCTTCCCCGACCCACCGAAGCCGATGCGAAACAGACCGACGATGATCAGGCCGAGACCAAAGGTCAGAAGCAGATTGTAGAGGTGATCCTGATTGTACAGCCGACTCAGAAGCGTGCGTTCGAGCACGATGCCAACGAGCCCTACCACGATCGGCGCGATCACCAGCGCGAACCAAAAATTCAGCCCAAAATAATTGAGTAAAATCCACGCCATGAACGCGCCCATCATATAGAGCGCGCCATGCGCGAAATTGATGATGTGTAGCATCCCGAAGATAATCGCGATGCCGAGCGACAAAAGCGCGTAGAAGCCGCCGTTGATTGCCCCGACGAGGAGCTGACCGAGCAAAGCCTGTAAGGGCACTCCGAGAATAGTGACCATGAGCCCTCCGTTACACTCCGAGATAGTCGTGAAGCTTTGCTTCGTTGCTGGCGACTTCGTCGGCCGCGATCTGATCGACCACGCGACCTTGCTCGATAACGATGTGGCGGTCGGCCAAAGTCGAGGCGAAGCGGAAGTTCTGCTCGACGAGAACGATGGTGTAGCCCTGACGCTTGAGGGCCGCGACGGTTCGCCCGATCTGCTGAACGATCACCGGAGCGAGTCCTTCGGTCGGCTCGTCGAGAAGGATCAGTCGGGCCCCAGTGCGCAAAATGCGCCCGATCGCAAGCATTTGCTGCTCGCCGCCCGACAGCTTCGTGCCGGGACTGTCGAGGCGCTCTCGCAGATTTGGGAAGAGGCCGAAGATTTCCTCCAGCGACATCCCGCCCTCCTTCACGACGGGAGGCAGCAAGAGATTCTCCCGCACGGAGAGCGTGGCGAAGACGGCCCTCTCCTCCGGCACGAGCGCAATGCCCGACCGCGCGATTGCACGCGCCGAACGAGTGATGGTCTCGCTTCCATCGTAGAGGATCGAGCCGGTCCGGCTGGCGACAAGCCCCATGATCGACCGTAGCGTCGTTGTCCGGCCCGCCCCGTTTCGGCCGAGAAGTGTCACGACTTCGCCCGGAAAAACGTCGAACGAGATGCCTTGGAGAACGTGACTTTCGCCGTACCACGCTTCGAGATTCGCTACTTTCAAAAGCGCCTCGTCAGCTTTCGACGGTGGACAGGCTGTGGCTTGAGCTTCAGTCATGGCCGGTCCCGATATAGGCCTCGATCACGGCGGGGTCCTGAGAGACCTCCTCGTAACTGCCTTCGGCCAGCACCTGCCCGCGCGCAAGCACCGTGATGACGTCGGACAGGCGCGCGACCACCGAAAGATTGTGCTCCACCATGAGAACGGTTCGATTGGCCGCGATCGTCTTGATCAACTCGGCCGTCCGGTCCACGTCCTCGGGCCCCATCCCTGCCATCGGCTCATCCAGCAGAAGAAATTCGGGCTCAAGCGCGAGGGTGGTGGCGAGCTCCAGGTTGCGCTTATGGCCATAGGCGAGC
Organism: Amorphus sp. 3PC139-8; assembly: GCF_040750475.1. Taxonomy (NCBI): domain Bacteria; kingdom Pseudomonadati; phylum Pseudomonadota; class Alphaproteobacteria; order Hyphomicrobiales; family Amorphaceae; genus Amorphus; species Amorphus sp. 3PC139-8. The sequence goes on from NZ_JABJVY010000005.1 coordinate 58,546, forward strand.
TTTCCGGCCCGCCAATTGACGAAAGTACCGAGCCCCACCAGCTCGATCAGTTCGTGCGCGCGCGCATCGTATCGGCGCAGCAGGCTGTCGGAGCGCCAGAAGTCGAAGGAGTTGCCGCGATGTTGCCGCTGTACGGCCACGCGGACATTCTCAAGCACGGAGAGATCCGGAAAGACCGCCGAGATCTGGAAAGAGCGGACCATGCCGAGCTCGGCGACGCGCGACGGCCGCAAGGCGGTGATGTCGCGCCCTTTATAGTAGATCCGCCCGCTTGTCGGCCGCAAAAACTTCGTCAGCAGATTGAAGCAAGTTGTCTTTCCCGCGCCATTGGGGCCAATCAAGGAATGAATGGTGCCACGCCGGACACGAAGACTCACATCACTGACGGCAGAGAAGCGGCCGAACGTTTTGGAAATACGTTCAGCCACGAGAATGTCATCTGTGGCAGCTGACATGAACACATCCTCACGAGCAATCGGCACCGACCCGAAGAATCGGACCGGCGCCGATCGAGGCACTAGCACCTAACGAACGAGGAAGCAGGCCTCGTCGAGCGGACGCGTGGCCACGTCACCGGGAGTGGTGCTGATAACCTTGTAGAGATCCCACTCACCGCTCGACTCCTCGGCCGACTTCGCCTCGAACAGATAGACGTCGCGGACCGCTCGGCCGTCTTTGCGCAACGTTCCATTCTCGGTCATGAAGTCGTTGATCGGGAGCTCGCGCATCGCGGCCATGACGGCTTCAGCGTCAGTGGTGCCCGCCTTCTCCACGGCTTTGAAGTAGTGATTGACCGCGCTGTAGACGCCGGCCTGCATCATCGTCGGGGGGCGCTTCATCCGCTCTTCGAAGCGACGCGCGAACGCGCGGGTCTCGTCATTCAAGTCCCAGTAGAACGGGGACGAAAACTTGATCCCGGCGGCCGCTTTCGGCCCGAGCGAATGGATATTCGCCTCGGTCGCAAGCATCGCGGCAAGCTGCTGCCCGCTTTGGCGAATGCCGAATTCGGAAGCCTGCTTCACGACGTTGACAAGATCGGCGCCGGAGAGCGCGAGGCCGATAACATCGGCACCGGACGCCTGTGCCTGCAAGAGGAAGGACGCATAATCCGTCGTCCCGATCGGCGCACGAACGCTTCCGAGCACCTCACCGCCCCCTTCCTCGATGAAGCGGGTGGCCTCCTCCTCCAGCGAGTGACCGAAGGCATAGTCGGCGGTGATGAAGTACCAGCTTGTGGCGCCGCTTTCTTGCAACGCCTCGACCGTGCCCCGGACAACCGAATAGGTGTCGTAGAGCCACTGGGCCGTCGTTGCGGTGCAGAATTCTCCGGTCAACGCCGTCGTTGCCGCACCGACGAACAGAGCGATCTTGTCCTTCTCCGTCGCGATTTGGCTCACGCCTATCGCAACCGCGGAGTTGTTCACATCGACGATCGCATCAACGCCATCTAGGTCATACCATTGCCGGGCGATATTCGTTCCGACATCGGCTTTGTTCTGATGATCCGCGCTGACGACTTCGATCGGCGACCCGAGGAGATCCTTACCGAAGTCCTCGATCGCCATCTCTACGGCGACGACCGATCCTTCGCCACTGATGTCCGCATAAATTGAAGACATGTCGGTCAGGACGCCAACCTTAACCGTATCCTGCGCACTCGCATATGCCGACATCATCACGCCGGCCGCGGTAAGTGCTGCTGCCGCTAACAGTCGCTTCGACACGTTTCCACCCTCCTCGCTTTTTTGGTTCTGGTCAAAAATCCGGGTCACGCCGGTATGAAAGCCGGCAGACTGACGCCATTTCTGGAATTGATCGTCAGAGTGAGACTCTGTCCGACATGGAAGTCTTCAAGGTTTGAAGGCCCAAAGAGCCGGGCCAACAGCCGAGGTCCTTCATCCAGTTGAACGAGCCCGACTGCATACGGAACGTCCGCCTCAACCTCTGGATGATAAGACCTGTGATAGACGACCCAGCTCACGAGCCGAGCATCGCCGGACGCCGTCTGCCATTGCCAAGTCTTGCCGAGACAGGACGGACAATGGGATCGCACCGGCAGCCACTTGTGCCCGCACTCCTGACAGGCCTGGAAGGTCAGGCGTCCGTCTTCGAGACAGCGCCAATAGCTGCCCCAAGCCGGGTCCTTGGAGGAATCCAGAACAATTGAGGCGGCAAAGCCGGCCATTATCGAATCCGTAACGCGATGGCGCCCAAGCAGCGGAAACCGATGGCTGGCGAACTCGCTCCTGGCATGTTCATCCCTTTCGCCCTTCTTATGGTCTAACCATTGCCTATTGCAATCGATGGGGATTGGCAATAGGCAATTCGCCGCGCAGGCGAACCTGCGCGAGGCGGCGGAGATCGCGAGTATGGAAGTCGAGCTGGACCCTTTGAGCCCGAAAGAGCGCTACAAGCTTCTATGCGGCCTCGTTGTGCCCAGGCCGATCGCACTCATTACGACGGTCAGCGTCGCCGGCGAGGTCAATGCGGCTCCGTTCTCCTTCTTCAACGTGGTGAGTCATGATCCGCCGCTAGTCGTGCTCGGGCTCGATCGGCGCGAAAGCGGCGAACCTAAGGACACGTTGATCAATATCCAGAAAACGAAGGAGTTCGTCGTCAATCTGGTCGGAGAGCAGATAGCTGCGCAGATGAATATCTGCGGATCCGACTATCCTGCTGGCATCAATGAGCTTGAGGAAGCAGGACTGGAGGCGTCGCCATCCTCGAACGTCGCTCCTCCGCGGATCACCGTCTCTCTGGCCTGCCTGGAATGCAAACTCAAAGATGAGCTCATCTATGGCGAGCGGGGGCAACGAAGCATCATCGTCGGCGAGATCGTGTCAATCCACGCTCAGGACGGCCTCATCAATGAGCGCTTCCACGTTTCCCAAGATATCCTGAAGCCGATCGGGCGGATGGCAGGCTCCGAATACACGTCGACGAAAGACCGGTTCAGCATTGCTGCCAACCACAATAGGAGTTGGCAGCTTTAGTTGCTGATGTGGATATGGGAACGCGTTTAGGTCTGGGCGCATTTTACAATGCGTCCACCCGCGCCATGCCGCGCCATGCCGCGCCAAAACCCAATCCCCGTGCCGGTAAGATGTTGCCCACGAGCCCTGACCTTCGCAGAGATTGTCCGACACGGACGGACACTCCTTCGTGCGTCCTTCGGTCGTGTTTGGCGGCGCGCTCGGGCACATAGACTGAAGCCGGGACCCATAAATCCACAGGTCGAGGCACCGGGTCGGATCTCCGCAATGGCCAGACCGTCAGCCTTGCCGGGCGGGTTCGGACAATGCCGCGCCACATGCCCGAGCTAGTATCGGCGGCGAGGCACCGTCAGCGTGATGCGCCCGCCTTATTTTTCAAAGCAATTTCTTGACAAATTAAGCCGGCTCCTTTTTAGAAGATAAAGCTTGGAAAAAGACGCGCCGGTGGCCTGCCGACCTTTGGTTCCGAGTAGGTGGCGTGCCGCCGGCGGGTCGGTCAAAGCAGCAAAGGAGCCTTTTCATGCCGTTCGAACTCCCCTCGCTCGCCTATGCCTATTCCGCCCTTGCGGACCGTGGGATGTGCCAGGAAACCCTGGAGCTGCATCACGGAAAGCATCATCAGACCTACGTCACCACGCTCAACGGCTTCGTCGAGAAGAATGCCGATCTGCAGGGCAAGTCGCTCGAAGAGATCATCGCGCAGACGGTCGGCAAGCCCGATCTGGCGCCGGTCTTCAACAATGCCGGTCAGCACTGGAACCACATCCATTTCTGGAACGCGCTTTCCCCGGACGGCGGCCGCATGCCAGGCAGGCTGGAAGGCCGGATCGTTGAGGATTTCGGCTCTGTCGACGCCTTCAAGGAAGCCTTCAAGGCAGCCGCCACCGGTCAGTTCGGGTCCGGCTGGGCCTGGCTAGTGGTTGGTGACGACGGACGGCTGAAGACGGCAAAGACGCCGAACGGCTCCAACCCCCTCGCCACCGGCGAAGGCAAGCCCCTGCTCGGCCTCGATGTCTGGGAGCACAGCTACTATCTCGATTTCCGCAATCGACGCCCGGACTATGTGACCAACTTCCTCGACAAGCTGGCGAACTACGAGTTTGCCGAGGCCAATTTGGGCTGAGCCGATCAAGCGCGGCTGCGGATAGGGATTACATCGTCATGAATCTATGCGCAGCCCCTTCTCCTCCGTCCGGCTCACCGGACGAGCTACGGCTAAGATCGCCGCAGCGCTCGGTCGTCGACGAACGCGACTTCCGCTCCGCAATGGTTGCCATGGCCGCAAGTGTCGGCGTGGCAACCGCGCGCGTCGGTGAGGAGGCGGTTGGACGGACCGTCACGGCGGCCATGTCTTTTGCCATCAGTCCGCCGGCGATCCTCGTTTCCATCGCCAACCGAAGCCGGTTGGCGGAGCTTGTCACGCAGGCGGAGGGTTTCTCTTATGCCGTTTTGGCGGAAGATCAGGAAATGGTGGGAGACGCCTTCGCTGGCTGGCTTGATGCGGAAGCGCGCTTCCATGTCGGCATTTGGGATCAATGGCCATCCGGCCACCCGAGGCTCCTTGGCGCGGCAACCGCGCTCGACTGCGAAGTCATCGGTGCCGTTTCGGGTGCGGAGCACACCCTGTTCGTTGGGGCCGTCGCCGAGGTGAAGACGATTCCCGAGCGCAAACCGCTGATGTGGCACAATCGCCAATATAAGCGGCTCGCTCCGCATGGCGCGCCCGGCCGAGATCGGTAGATCGGAGCGCTCAAGTCACGTTCGTCCGCCCTCGATCCGCTTACGCGCGACGCCCTTGACGGCTCTTTGTGCTATGCGGGAGGGGATGTGAGCCAAATGGGAGTGAAGCACGATGACCTATCGCGCAGGGCGCGTCGGGTTGGCCTGGCTGCTGGTCGTATTCTTCGTGATCGGTGGCATTGCGAATATTTTCGCGCTCGGCGGAGCGCTCGAAGAGTATCGCCGCTGGGGTTACCCTGACTGGTTCCACTACGTGACCGGCATCATGGAGCTTACGAGCGCCATCCTGATGGCCCTCACGACGACCCGCCGCATCGGCTCTGCGCTCGGGGCGGTGGTGATGGTGGGGGCCACACTCACCGTACTTTCCAACTCCGAATATCTGCACGCCCTTTTGCCGCTCATTGTGCTCTTTCTGCTTTGCCTCAATTTCTGGCTCTGGTCCGATCGCAGCGGACGGAGACAGTCGTAGCTTGACATGGCAACGCTAAGCCCGGTGCCAGAAACCGACACGGAAGTCCTTGTGCCGCGCTTGGTAAAGCCATAGGTCGCCCCCAGACCTTTCGAGCAATCACGGAGGAGAGATGGTGCAGGAGGAGACGCAAAGCCTCGGTTGGTCTCCACGCAATCCGGCCGAGCGGGTCCTCATGATGCTCAAGATGCACGGGACCCTCGCCGCCTCGGCAATCGGTCAGAAGCTGGGCACGACCGGCGAGGCCGCACGCCAGCAGCTCGCGCGGCTGGCCGACGAGGGCCTGGTCACATCCGCCAGCACGCCGACCGGCGTCGGACGTCCGACCCAGCGATGGAGCTTGACCGCGGCAGGCCATGCGCGCTTCCCCGATACGCACGCGGCATTGACCGTCGGCATTCTCGACAGCATTCGCAACTGCCTCGGCGAAGACGCGCTCGACCGTGTTATCAGCCAACGCGAGGCGGAAACGTCGGCGCAATATCGAGCAGCCATGAGCGGCCGCGCCGCGTTGCGCGACCGCGTCGTCGCGCTCGTCGAACTTCGGTCGGCGGAGGGGTATATGGCGGACTGGCGGGAAGAAAGCGACGGCTCGATCCTGCTGATCGAAAATCACTGCCCGATCTGCGCCGCCGCAACGGCGTGCCAGGGCTTTTGCCGCGCCGAAATGAACGTGTTCCGATCCGTGCTCGGCCCGGATGCGGAGATCGAGCGCTCGGAACACATCGTCAAGGGCGGTCGGCGCTGCACCTATGTCATTCGCGACAGCGTATCCGCTCAAGTCCCGGCGGGCTGAGGGGAAGCGAACACCAGTTTTCTAAAAACCGGTTTCCCCTTTTTCGCCCGGCGCTCTAAGCTGTCGCTTCGATCAGAAGAGAGTTGAGCGGACCGATGGCGACGTTGCTGGTTTTCGAGTTTCCGTCCGAAGGCCCCTTTGGGGGTGCTGCCGCCGAAGCCTATCGCGAGCTTGCCGAGGACATTTCCCAGGAGCCGAACCTGATCTGGAAGGTTTGGACGGAATCTTCGGAAAAAGGCGTCGCCGGCGGCGTCTATTTATTCGAGACGGAAGACGCGGCCCGCGCCTACACCGAAAAACATGCCGCTCGACTGACAAACTTCGGGATCACCGATATCCAGGTACGCGAATACTCCGTCAACGACCCTCTGTCCGTCATAACGCGCGGACGCTAAAGCTTTTTCCGCTCAGACGGAAACATCCGAGCGACAAGAAATGACTCCAGATTCAATAGCTTGAGCAAGGCTAGGCCAACTGGAAACCGGTTGGCCGTCCGGAGCCGCTTTAGAACAAAGAGTTAGAACGGTTCAGCGTTTCTATCAAAGGCTGACCTAGGTGCGCACTGGAAAGCGGTTGTCCGCTATCCCAAGAAGTAGCGCTGCCACTCGAAGTCGGTGATGTGGGAGGCCTGCCAAGCTTCGAACGCGGCAATCTCGGCCCACCGGCTCTCAGCATAGTTATCGCGGAAGGCTTCGCCCATCCACTCCGCCACGAACTCCGAGGCCGCGAACGGTTCAATCGAGCCCGCGAGTGTGCGCGGTAGGGCTGGCTTGTCCAAATCGGCGAGCACCGAGGTCACCGGCGGCTCCAGCTCCAGCCCACGCTCGATACCGTCCGCACCGGCGGCCAAGACCGCCGCGATGGAAAGGTACGGATTGACGTCGGCGCCCGGCACCCGATGCTCGAACCGGCAGGCGCCAGGCGACGGGGTGGTGATTGCGCGCACCGCCGCCGTTCGGTTCTCGTAGCCCCAGGCCACGTCTTCCGGCGACCACGAACCGCGATCGAAGCGGCGATAGGCATTGATGGTCGGCCGGAAGATCGCATGGGTCTCGATCATGCGGTTGAGCATGCCCGCCATGAACTGCTCGGCCACCGGCGTGAGCTGATTGAGCCCGGCGGCAAAGGCCGGCGCACCATCCTTCCACAGGCTGACGTGATGGTGCGCACCGCACGCGCTTTCGCGCCCCGGCGGCTGGAAACGCGGCATGAAGGTCGCCACCAAATCACGCTCCGCGCACAGCTCCTTCAGATGCAGATTGGCGCGGATCGCCGCGTCCGCTGCGGCCAGCGGCGTCATCGGCTGCAGCGCGTATTCGTACATGCCGTAGCCGAACTCGGTCACGATCGAAGAAACCCCGATCCCGATCGATTTCAGCCGCCGCATCCACTCGGCGAAGAAATCCTGAAAGTCGCGCCCGCGCACGAGATTGTAGTTCAGGAGCGAATGGCCCCATGGCTTCAGCTCGCTGTAGCGGCCGGCCTGCATCAGCTCCGCGTCGGCGTGGAAGATGCCGAACTCATATTCCAGCGCCACCTGCGCCTCGTAGCCGGTGGCCCGCGCCCGCTCCTCCACACGCTCCAGGATCTGGCGAGGGTCATAGGGGCACGGCGAACCGTCGAGCATGTATGTGAAGGTGAAGGCGGAGGCGAAGCTCGGGTCCCAGCCATGGCGCACCACCGAGGCCGGATCGATCATGCCCATGATGTTAGGATAGCCGTTGGCCTCGTTGGCGATGGGGGAATCGAAGATCACGTCGCCGACCGGCTGGCCGTCGCCCGACACCACGCAGTAGAGGATGCCGTTCACCGCCTCTCCGGATGTCGACAGCTTGAACGGCGCGATCTTCGAGCGCACGGCCCCGACGGTGTCCACCACGTGGACCTGGACGAACTCGACCCCTTCCGCCCCGAGCGTCGAGCTCAGCTCGTTGAGGCGAGCCTCGTTGGCGGCGGTCCTGTCAGAGAAGTTCACGCGAAGCCTCCACGGTTGCGGTCGAAGGGTCGGATGCCGGCGGACGACGGGAGAACAGTCGCGCGATCTGTTCGTCGAGCTCGTAGCGACCTGCGATCCCGTCCGGACGGAACGCCATGGACAGGACGATGACGGCACCGAGCGCAACGCCGGAAAGCCCCAGCACCTGCGGCAGTTGGATTCCGGCGACAGTGACGCCGGATTCGATCCCACGGATGAACTCCAGAAGGACAGAAAGCGCGATCACGCCTGTCACCGCGCCCGTCACCGTGCCCATACCGCCCAGGATGAGCATGGCCAGCGTCATCATCACCTGGTGGAAATAGAAGACGCGCGGGCTGATCGTCCCGACGAAATAGGCATAGAGGATGCCGGCGAGACCGCAGATCAGTCCGGACAGGATCCAGGCGCCGAAGCGCAGCCCCTTCGCGTTGACGCCGAAGGCGGCGGCGGCTTGCGGACTCTGGGCGCTCGCCCTGAGCTGCAGCCCGTACTTGGAGTCCTTGAAGATCCGCGCGGCCACGATCGACAGCGTGGCGAAGGCCAGCATCCAGTAGATATCGACCACCCGAGGGATTCCGAAGAAACCCTGGTTGCCCTTGAACAGGTCCGTCCAGTTCAGGATCGTCGAATGGGTGACGATCAGGAACGCCAGCGACACGATCGTCGCCGCAATGCCCGACAGCCGCGCGATGATGCGGCCGGTGACGGCCGCAAGCACGCCGACCACCAACAGCGCGACCGCGCCGGCGACCACCGGATCGAGCACCACGTGCGACAGTCCGAACGGCGCGTCGGGGATCGACAGCTTCTTCATGTTGAGCGGCGTCGCCAGGATCGCCACGGCATAAGCGCCGATCGCCACGAACGCGCTGTGGCCGAGATGCGCCGTGTTGGAGTTGCCCATGAACGTCTGCAGACCGACCACGATAATCAGGTTGACCAACGCCACTGTCGCCAGCCGCACATAGTAGGTCGGCGCAAACCACAGGATCACAGCCGCGAGCACGAGCACCGGCAGGGCAATGACAATTCCACCAAGGGTCGCGCGGGCAAGCGATCTGCCCGACCCGGAAGGCGTACGGGCCTGCTGTCGAACCGCGGCGGGAGCTTCGGTCGCCACCTCAGATCTCCTTGTCGCCGAGCTCGACCTTCCGGCCAAGCAGCCCCTCCGGCCGATAGACCAGAAGCGCGATGATGAGCAGATAGGTGAAGGTGTCGCGCAGCCCGCCATATTCCTGCGGCAGCGCCACCAGCAGGCCGACCTCGATGAAGCCCAAAAGCATGCCCCCGGCCGCCGCACCTGCCAGAGAGCCGAAGCCGCCGATCACGCAAGCCACGAACGCCTTCAAGACCAGCGAAAATCCCATGTCCGGGGTGACGCTGCCGCGCCGGGCGATGATGAAGACGGCGGCGATTCCGGCGAGCGTTCCGGAGATCGCGAACGCTGCTGCGATCACCCGGTTGGCTTTGACCCCCATGAGCCGAACCGTCGCGAAGTCGCGCGAAGCGGCGCGCATCGCAAGGCCCAGGGTCGACTTGTTCAAGAACAGGACCAACGCAACGATGGTCACCGCCGCCACCACCAGCTCCATGACTTGCAGGGCGGAGATCGCCAGCGGCCCGACGAACCAGATCTGGTTGATGCCATTCAGGATCGAGACGGCCTGCGGCTTCGGCGAAACGAACAGCACGAACAGGTTCTGCACCACGATGCTGACGCCGAAGGCCGTCAAAAGCCCGGTCGTCACCGGTGCATTGCGGACCGGCCGAAAGGCGACCCGCTCGAAGGCGATCGCAACCACGCCGGCCGCCACCACGGCCAGAAGGATCGCCAACAGCGGCGATTGCAAACCAAGCGCGACCGCGAACAGCACCGTATAGGCCGAGACCGCGATGATCTCGCCGTGGGCGAAGTTTACCAGCCCCATGATGGAAAAGACGACCGCCAGGCCGAGCGCGACCAAGGAATATTCTGCGCCGAAGGCAAGCGCATTCAGGAGTTGCTGAAGGAAATAATCCATCGGACGGTCAGCCCCCGATATAAAGCTTGAGCAAGCCGTGATCGTCGAGAAGATCGCCGGGAGGGCCGCTATAGCGCAGCGTGCCGGAGCTCATGACGTAGGCGCGGTCGGCAAAACGCAGCGCCTGTTCGGCATTCTGTTCCACGACCAGAAGCGTCAGCCCTTCCCGCTTCAAGCCGCCGATGAAATCGAAGATCCGGGCGACGATCTGCGGCGCCAACCCAAGCGAAGGCTCGTCCAGGAGCAACATCTTCGGCCGCGACATCAACGAACGCGAGATCGCAAGCATCTGCTGCTCTCCGCCCGACAGCGTGCCCGCCGGCTGGGCGTAACGCTCGCGCAGGACCGGAAAGAGCTCGAGAAAGCGCTCCAAGTCGTCGGCGACACCGCGCGGATCGCGTCGGATGGCGGCGCCAAGGCGCAGATTTTCCCCCACGGTGAGATTGGCGAAGACGCGCCGACCTTCCGGCGTAACCGTCAACCCGCGACGGATGCGATCCTCCGCCTGAACGCGGGTCACATCCTCCCCGTTGAAGAGGATGCGCCCCGCCTGGGCCGGGACCAGGCCGCTAACCGCGGCGATGGTCGAGGTCTTGCCCGCCCCGTTCGGCCCGAGAAGGGCGACCAGTTCGCCCTCCCCGACACTCAGCGACACGTCGCGCACGGCGGTGATCGCCCCGTAGCTGACCCGCAACCCTTCGATGGTCAGCATGACGGGCGAGACCCGACCGGGAAAGAAGCGCGACGCGTCATCTCAGATGATCTCGCCTCAAAAGTCCGGCACGTAGGCCGGCGGCGTGTCGGTGACGAGCATGCGCTTGCCATCGGCAAAGCCGATCACCGGAACCGTCTTGACCGGATAGCCGCCGTTTTCGGCAAAGGAGATCGTCGGCGCGGTCACCCCCGGATAGCCGCCCGGCGCGCGGATCGACGCTCGCAGCGCCTCTGGCTCTACGGTACCGGCCTTCTTTGCCGCCTCGTAGGTGACGCGGACCATGTCGGCGCCAAGCGCATCGAAGATGCCGTTCACCTTGTAGCCATCGGCGACGCACTGGGCCAGGAAAGCGTCGATGTCGGTGTTCATGCCGGTCGCGCCATGAGTCGCGAACATCACCTTGTCGAGGCTCGACGCGTCCGCGACCGTGCCTTCCAGCGACTTGTCGTCGAAGGCATCACAGCCGACGATCCAGCCCTCATAACCGTTGGCGCGAAGCTGGCGGATCAGGATGCCGACATCGGGCAACACGTCACACACATGGATGGCGTCCGGCGCGTCCGGCAACGCCTTGATCTCGGCAATCTGCGGCGACCAGTCGGTGGTGCCCCAGGAATAGGAAAGCTTCGAGACGACCTCGCCACCCAGATGCTCGAACACTTCGCCGAACCATTCCGGCAGCATTTCCGAATAGGAGCCCGCGTCCGGCGACGTCATCAAGATCACCGTCCGCGCGCCCTTGTCGTAGACCGCGTGGGCGGTCGCAGCAGCATTGATCGGATCGGGCACCGCGCCGGCGATGAAATTGTCGAAGCCGGCGCGCTGCATCTCCACCTGGGTATTGGGTGCGGAAAAGACCGTGGCGCCGTAGGGCTGGGCGGACTGCGCCATCGGGATCAGCGAATCCGGAAACGGAACGCCGGTGATGACCTGGGCGCCCTCGTCCAGGAACTTCTCGCCGAGCGCCACGGCGAGCTGGGGATCGGAGCGATTGTCCTCGATCATCAGTTCGATCTTCGGATCGTTCGGGCCCGCTTCCGCGTTTAGCCTGTCGGCCATGCAGCGGGCGCCTTCGGCCTCGCTGTAAGGTGCATAGTCGCCGGTCATCGCCGTCGCCAGGCCGATCTTCAACTCATCCGCCGCCTGAGCCGTCGCCGGTACGAGCGCGGTCGCCGCCAACGCGGCCCCGCCAATCCACAATCCGTTCATCCAATTCCCCTCCGCTTGCTTGCCGTCCGTGTCGTGCGCCGCGCCACCACCACCCTCCATCCCTGTGGTGGCTACGCCGGCGCGCACTTGCTGCCTAAAGCCAGGGTTAAGACCCTAGTGAGCCGAGTGCGCCGTCGAGGTGCCCACATAGACCTCGATCACCTTCGGATTGCTCCAGACGTCTTCCGTTCCGCCGTCCGCGATGACGCGGCCTTGGTCCATCACGCACAGCCGGTCGCACAGCCGATTGATGAAGCCGAGATCATGGTCGATGACGATCACCGCGCACCCGACGGTGGCGCGGATATCCTCGATCGCTTCCGCCAGCGCCTCCGACTCCAGCTCGTTGAGGCCGGCCGCCGGCTCATCCAGAAGGAGCAGCACCGGGCCAAGCGCCAAGGCGCGCACCAGCTCCAGCCGGCGCTGGGCCCCGTAGGCAAGCGTTCCGGCCGCAAGATCGGCCAGCGCCGCAAGTCCGTAGCGCTCCAATAGCGTGTCGATATCGATCGTCGCCGCCACATCACGACGCGCTGAGACGCAGGTGATGTGCGCCACCTCGACATTCTGACGAACCGTCAAGTCCTTGAAGAGCTTGATGTTCTGGAAGGTGCGCGCCACGCCTGCGCGAGCCCGGCCCTCCGTCGCCATCGCTCCGATATCACCGCCGGCGAGCGTGATCGCACCCTTGTCCGGGGTCACCACCCCGGAGATCACGTTGACCAGGGTCGACTTGCCGGCGCCGTTGGGACCGATAAGGCCCAGGATTTCTCCGGCGCCGCAGCTCAGCGACACCTCGCTCAGCGCCCGCACGCCTCCGAACGTCTTGCTGATCTCCTCAATCGCCAGCATGGAAACTGTTCCCCGTTCAGCCCTTTGGACTTTGTTCTTCGGGCCTTAAGAGGAGATGCTAGCCCCGACCCTTTTCCGGAACAAGCATTTTTTTCCAATTTAGAAAATTCAAGCCTCGGCAAGACCCGGCGGGACGACACCCGCGTCACCCGGCACCGAGTTCGACATCAACATGACGACCGGCTTGTCCCCGAGCGCAACATAGGCGTGGTCCATCTCGCCGTCGAACTGGATGCTGTCGCCTGGATTGAGCACCACGGGATCGTAATGGATCGTGTGCAGCTCCAGACTGCCGTCCTGAACGTAGATGAATTCCTCGCCGGCATGGCTGCGCCACCCGCCATTCTCCTCGAAGGATCGGGCATGGAGGGTCACGCGCCAGAAGATGTTGGCCTTGTCGCGAAAATCGCTGCAGAGCACTTCGAAGCTCATGGCGTTGCCGCGATGGACGACGCCGGTCCCCGCCCGCGTAATGGAGCGTCGCGCCTTGGCCACGCCCCGCGGCACGAACAGAAGCGCCCCCACGGGGACATGCAGGACACCGGCGATCACCAAAGCCGTGTCCACCGTCAGGCGGGCCTTGCCGGTTTCCAATTTGGATAGCTGGGAGATCGACAGGCCCGACCGTTCGCTCAGGTCTTGCAGCGTCAGACCTTGCGCCTTGCGCGCCTCGCGAATTTTCGCCCCGACATTTCCCTGCATTCTCGCACCACCGGACATCCACACCGCCCCGTGATCTAGATCGAAGGCGTCGGACGGTCCAGCATCGCGCGAACGGCGTCGGGCCATAACTGCTCGGCAACTTCCGTCAAGGCACGGGCGAGAAGATCGCAGATCGTGTTCGCCACCTCCGGATCGGACAGGAGATCGTTGCGAATTTCCAGGTAAACCGCTGCGATCCCGCGGTCGAGCCCGTGCCGATCCAAGGTGTAGCCGTTCTCGCGCCGCCAATCGTAGGGCTCGTTGTCGCCGACCTTGAGCCCGCAAGCCTCCGCCGCCGGCCGCAACCGCTTGAAAACGGCCTCGATGAAGGGCGACGGCTCGCACCACAACACGCCGATATCGACGTCGCGGCGGTGCCCGTTCATCACCGGCGTGAAGGAATGGATCGAGACCATGGCATGGCGCCCGGCGGCACAGGTCTTGATCATCCGATCCAGCGGCGCGCGGGCGATTTCCTCGCGTAACGCCCGCTCGTCGGCGTCCGCCGCCAGGTTGGCCGGAACCGGTATGCCGCCGAGATCCGGCCTCAGCACATCCCATTCGTCCGACGGACGATTGAAATCGAGGAAAAGCCGCGAATAGCGCGCGATGACGGCCGGCGCGGCGAGCTTGCCCGACAGGCAGCGGGTCGCCGCGTCGATCCCGATATCGAGCCCGTAGTGGGTGGCAAGCAGCCCCGGCGCGAGCCCGAGATCCTGCCAGGGCTCCGGTACCTGGTTGCCGGCATGCTCGGCGATCAGGAGATAGGGACTTGCCGAGCCCGGCTCCAGGACATCGCCCGCTGCGGCCGCAAGCTTGCGGATCTCGTCCTCCGCCAGCCGCACGGGGCCCACCTCACGCGACCGAGCGGACATGATACGCCTTCTGAATGCTGGCCTCGAGCAGCCCGGCCCGGCCATTGGTGCGCCCGATGCCGGAATTCTTCACCCCGCCCCAGGGCAGGTAGAGATCGGCGTGGTCGCATCGGTTGACGTAGACGGTGCCGGCCTCGACCTCGTCGGCGAGCGCAATCCCGCGCTCGATGTCGCGGGTCCACACGCTGGCACTCAGCCCGTAGCTGGAATCGTTCATCAGCTTCAACGCCTCGTCGTCGCCGGAGACTGTCTGAACGCAGGCAATCGGCCCGAACAATTCATCGCGCATGATCTGCATGGAATGGTCGACGCCGACCAGCACGTCCGGCGCCACGTAGGTCGGGCCCATCTCCGTAAGCTTGGAGCGGTCCGCCGGCATCAGCCGCCGCGCGCCCGACGCCACGGCGGCATCGGTCATCCCCCGGATCTGGTCGGCCGCGCTCGCACGCACCACCGGCCCGACCATCGGCTTTTCTGTGATCGGATGGCCGAGCGTCCAGGTCTCTGTCGCCGCCACCAGCGCATCGACGAATTGGTCGTGGACTGCTGCGTCGACATAGATGCGCTCCACCGAGCAGCACGACTGACCGGCGTTGGAATAGCTGCCCTCGGCAATGTCGGTCGCCGCAAGCGCGATATCGGCGTCGGCGCGAACATAGGCCGGATCCTTGCCGCCAAGTTCCAGGTGCACGTCGGTAAAAGTACCGGCCGCTGCGGCATGGACTCGCCGCCCGCCGGCCACCGACCCAATGAAATTGACGGCGGAGAAGACCCCGGCTCCGATCAGGCGCTCCGCCTCGGGATGGCTCAGATGCAGGACCTGGAACACGCCTTCCGGCCCTCCGGCGGCCCGGAAGGCATCCTCGGCGATCTCCGCGATCACCGGAGTTTGCGGAGAATGTTTGAAAATGACCACGTTGCCGGCGATCAGCGGCTGCATCACCAGATAGCCGAGCATGGCCGTCGGATAGTTCCAGGCGCAGATCGACAGGTGCACGCCGCTTCCCGTATGACGCACATAGCGGCGGATCGTCTCGTCGCTCGGATAGGCCTCGTCGGCGAGCGCCGTCGCCGCTTCGTCCGCCAGGAGATCCGCGACGAGGGCCAGACGCGGCGTCTCGTCGGCCTGCCACAGCGGGCGCCCGATTTCCCAGGTCACCGCCTCGGCCAGCGGACCTGCGCGCGCCGTCATCTCTTCCGCGAAGCGGTGCACCACGGCCAGGCGCTCAGACAGCGGCGTGCGGCGCCAGGCGGCCCGCGCGGTATTGGCGCGGTCCACCGCCGTTGCGATCGCGGCTGCATCGGCATAGGGCCGCGTCGCGTAGACCGATCCGTCGACGGGCGAAATCACCGTGAATGTGGCGTCTGAGAGATGAGATGGCATCCGACTTCCCGCTGAACGATCGGGCGGCGCCTCCGCCCCCAACGCAAAGATCATAATAATATTTTTCCATTTCGGCAAATTTTTTCCATATCCGCTTGATGCCCCATGGAGGGAGGCATAAGGTCGATCCTGAATGGCGATTTTTCGCCGACAGAAAAGGGCTTGGCGGGATGATTCAGTATGACTTCAACGGTCGGCACGCGGTTGTGGCCGGTGCCGGTGGCGGCATGGGCGAAGCGATCGCGCGCGCCCTCGCCGAAGCTGGCGCGACGGTCACCGCGATCGACCTGAAGCCGTGCCCCGAAAGCCTGGCAACGCTTGGAGACAAGGTCCGCTACGCCCAGGGAGACCTCACCGATCAGGCGTTCGTGGAACGCACCATTTCGGATGCCGCCCAGGCTCATGGCCGCATCGACTATCTTGCCAATGTCGCCGGTGTGCTCTGGTTCGACCGTGACAAGTCCGCCCTGGAGATGGATCTCGACGTTTGGGACAAAGTGTTCGAGATCAATCTGAAGTCCTTCGTCTACACCGCCCGCGCCGTGGTGCCGCACATGCGCGACGGCAAAGGCGGCGCCATGGTCCATTTCTCCACGATCCAGTGGTATCGGGGCGATCCCAACCCCCAGGATGCCTACCAGGCTTCCAAGGCCGGCGTCTGCGCGCTGTCGAAATCACTGGCAATGCAGCTTGCCAAAGACGGCATCCGCTCCAATGCGATTTGCCCGGGCATGGCGCTGACCCCGCTGCAGGCGCGCTGGGACAGCGACGAGATCCTGACAGCCGTCGCCAACTATTCTCCGCTCGGCCGGATCGGCACCTCCGACGACATGGCCAATGCGGCGCTGTTCTTGTTGTCGGATGCGGCGAGCTACATCACCGGCATCGAGCTTGCCGTGGATGGCGGCCTTTTGATGCGGATGTAACCGCCCAAGCAGACGTATTTCTTAAGCCTTCCCGCTCTTTTTTCTGACAGCGGGAAGGCTTTTTTATTTCCCATCGTCCCGGACGAAAATCCGACTCTCGCTTTCCTTGGCGTTGTTTACCCCACCTTCAAGGGTGCGCGGCTCAGCGCGTTGCCCGCATTGATCGCCTTCTTCAGAAGCGCGAGAAAAGTCCCCACCTCCTCCGGGGTGAGCCCATCGAGCATCTTGCGCTGAGCAGCGTCGACCGCCGGCTCGATCGCCGCGAGTACCTCTTCGCCGGCCTTCGTCACCATCAGCACACGCGCCCGGCGGTCGCGCGGGCTCAGATCCCGCGTCAGAAAGCCCTTCTGCGCCAACCGGTCGACCACACCCGTGATCGTCGTGCGATCGTAGGCGATCCGGCCAGCGAGCGTGGCCTGGTCTATGCCGGGGCGCACCGCCACCTCCGCGAGCGCGGCATATTGGACCGGTGTCAGGTCAAAGCCGGCGGCCGCCACCTCCGCATGGAAGATCGCAACCGCGATCTGCTGGAAGCGCCGCGCCAGATGACCTGGCCTGTCGTAAAGATCCGTCATCCCACGCTCCGAACGAAACTGCGTCACCGAAGTCTACCCCAACATCCAACTGCTTGACCAGCATACCGATAATCAGTATACTTACTATAATTTCCAAGCTCGAAATGGGCGCATCGACGCGTCATGGGGAGGTCTTCTCGTGCAGTTTCATCAAAACGGCTTTCGTACCGGCGACCCCGACCTGTTCGAGGCCGCCCGGCCAGAATCGCAAAGCGACAAACTGCCGGCCGAGGTCGATGTGCTGATCGTCGGCTGTGGTCCGGCCGGTCTGACGCTCGCCGCTCAGCTTGCCGCCTTTCCGCAGATTTCCACCCGCATCGTCGAGCAGAAATCCGGCCCGCTGGAGCTCGGCCAGGCCGATGGCATCGCCTGTCGGACCATGGAGATGTTCCAGGCGTTCGGCTTCGTGGAACGGGTGCTGCGCGAGGCTTACTGGGTCAACGAGACGACCTTCTGGCGCCCGGACCCGGACCGTCCGGACGAAATTCGCCGTTCCGGCCGCATCCAGGACGTGGAGGACGGGCTTTCGGAGTTCCCCCACGTCATTCTCAACCAGGCGCGGGTGCACGAGTTCTATCTCGACATCATGCGCAAGTCGCCGAGCCGTCTCAGGCCGGACTATTCGCGGCGCGTCGTCGAGCTCTCGGTAGACCGAGAGGCCGCAATCGAGGCGCCCGCCGTCACCGTCACATTGGAGCGGACCGATCCCGGGCACGAAGGCGAGCGCGAAACCGTGCGCGCCCGGTACGTCGTGGGCTGCGACGGGGCGCGCTCCTCCGTGCGCAAAGCGCTCGGACGCGAACTCAAGGGCGATTCCCAGAACCAGGCCTGGGGCGTGATGGACGTGCTCGCGGAATCGGATTTTCCCGATTTCCGCCTGAAATCGCTGATCCAGTCGGAGGCGGAGGGCAACATCGTCCAGATTCCGCGCGAAGGTGGCTATCTGGTGCGGCTCTATATCGAACTCGATAAGCTGAAGGCGGGCGAACGCATCGCAAGCCGCAACATCACTTCCGACCATCTCGTTGCCGCCGCCCAGCGCATCTTTCACCCTCACACATTGGACGTGAAGGAGATCGCGTGGTGGTCGGTCTATGAGATCGGCCAGCGCCTGACCGACAAGTTCGACGACGTCGACGAAGGCGAAGACCGGCTGCCTCGCGTCTTCATTTGCGGCGATGCCTGCCACACCCACAGCCCGAAGGCCGGGCTCGGCATGAACGTCTCCATGCAGGACGCCTTCAATCTCGGCTGGAAGCTCTCCGCCGTGCTGCGTGGGCTGGCGGATCCCGACCTGCTCGCGACCTACTCCGAAGAGCGTCAGGCGATCGCCAAAGAGCTGATCGACTTCGACCGCGAATGGGTGAGCGTGCTCTCCGCGGACGATGCGGAGAAGACCCAGGACTATTTCGTCCGTCACGGCCGCTACACCGCCGGCACGGCGACGCTCTACCGCCCCTCCCGGCTCACCGCCGCAACGCCCCACCAGGATCTCGCCACCGGCTTCAACGTTGGCGCGCGCTTCCACTCCGCGCCCGTGATCCGTCTCGGCGACGCCAAGCCGATGGAGCTCGGCCATGCGGTCACCGCCGACGGGCGCTTCCGCGTCTTCGCCTTCTCAGACGACGGCGACCCGACGGCGAGCGGCTCCAAAATCGCCGCGCTTTGCGGCTTCCTCGCCGGCGACCCGGCCTCGCCGCTCAAGCGTCACACACCGAATGGCGCCGACATCGACAGCGTGATCGACGTGCGTGCGGTGTTCCAACACTATCACCGCGATCTGAATTTCGAGGCGATGCCGGCACTTTTGAAGCCGATCAAGGGCAAGCTCGCCCTGAAGGACTATGAGAAGATGTATTGCCCGGATTTCCGGCGCGGCGACATCTTCGACCTGCGCGGTATCGATCGGACCCGAGGTTGCCTCGTGGTCGTCCGTCCGGACCAATATATCGGCACCGTCCTGCCGCTCGACGGCACCGCCGATCTCGCCGCCTATTTCAAGGCGATTCTGCGTGCCAAAGACTGACCGGCGCGGCAACCGCCTCGGTCACGAAATGCGAGCGCGTCCGGTAGCGGGATGCCGGCGGAAATCCGGCACCCGCTTTTCCTGTCCCGCACGAACCCACTCTCAGACGCGGGCGACCTCCTCGGCGAGTTCGTCGATCGCGCTGCGATACTCCGAAATGAGGGTCCGGCAGAGCTCGGCCGCCGGCGGCACGTCGTCGATCGAGCCAACGCCCTGCCCCGCCGACCAGACCGTTTTCCACGCCCGCGCCTCGTTGTGCATATCGAGCTCGCTGTGGGACGGCAGATTGTCCGGATCGAGGCCCGCCGCCACCAGGCTCGGACGCAGGAAGCTGGCCGGCACGCCGGAAATGTTGGGCGTGTACATGATGTCGGCGGCGTGCGCGCCCACGACCATCTCCTTGTAAGCCTCCGGCACAATCGCCTCCTGCGTCGCAATGAAGCGCGTGCCCATATAGGCGAGATCCGCCCCCATCATTCGGGCGGCGGCGATCTGACGACCCGTGCTGATCGCCCCCGACAGCACCAGGGTGCCGGAGAAGAACGACCGGATTTCCGGCAGCAGCGCAAACGGGCTCAACGTCCCGGCATGACCACCGGCCCCGGCACACACGGCGATGATGCCGTCGACACCCGCCTCCGCCGCCTTCTGCGCGTGGCGCACGTTCACGACGTCGTGGAACACCAGCCCGCCATAAGAGTGGACCGCGTCCACCACATCGCTGATGGCGCCGAGCGAAGTGATCACCAGCGGCACCCTATGGCGCACGATCACCTCCAGATCCGCCTGCACCCGGGGATTGGAGCGGTGCACGATCAGATTGACGCCGTACGGTGCCGCCCCCGGGACTTCGTCAAGGCGCTGTGCGATCTCGTCGAGCCAGGCGGAAAAGCCATCCGTGGTGCGCTGGTTCAGCGCCGGAAACGTGCCAAGGAGGCCGGACCGACAGACCTCCACGACCAGGTCCGGGCCAGAGGTCAGGAACATGGGCGCGGCAATGGCGGGGGCACGCAGCCTTCCTCGAAGAGTGTCCGGGAGCGGCATCGCAGTCCTTTCCTTTTCAAATTCGCTCGCCGCGCAGCGAAGTGTCGATGCGAAGCGGAAGCGGGTCAGGCGTAGAGCGCCTCGATCTCCACGCCGTATTTTTCGGCAATGTTGGCCCGGCGGATCTTCATCGTCGCCGTCACCTCGTTGTCGTCGTGATCGAGCTCTTTGGTGAGCAGCGCAAATTTGCGCACATGCGAAACCGGTGCGAGAGAGGCGTTCGCCTTTGCGACCTCCGCGTCGACGAGCTCGCGCACCTTCGGATTTTCGGCAAGATTGCGGAAATTCGTGTAGGCGATCCGGTGTTCCTCCGCCCATTTGCCGACCGTCTCCAGATCGATCTGGATCAGCGCGGACACGAACTTCCGGCGCTCGCCGATGACGATACACTCCTTGATGAAGGGGCTCGCCTTCATCGCCTTTTCGATCTCCGTCGGGCTCAGATTCTTGCCGCCAGCCGTGATCATAATGTCCTTCAACCGGTCGACGATCCGATACTGGCCATCGCCGCCGAGCTCCACCACGTCGCCCGTGTGCAGCCAGCCGTCGCGGATCGTTTCCGCCGTTTTTTCGGGGTCCTTATAGTAGCCCTCGAACACCATCGCCCCGCGCACCAGGAGCTCGCCGGCCTCGCCGATCCGGCACTCCACGCCCTTCATCGCCGTGCCGACCGCCCCGGGCACCCCGGTCGCCACGCTCTGGCCGGTCACCGCACCGGTGGTCTCCGTCTGGCCGTAAACCTCCACCAGCGGGACCCCGAGGGTACGGAAATAGCGGATGATTTCGCGCGGCACCGGGGCCGCACCGGTGAGCGCGATCTCCGCCCGGCGCAGGCCGATGAAGTTCTGCAGCGCGCGAAACACCAGCCAGTACCAGATGAAGGCGACCAGTCGCTCTCGCGCGCTGCGTTGCACGACCGGCTTTTCGGCAAACGGCTCACAAGCAGCGATCGCCGCGCGGTAGAGCCGACGACGCAGCGCCCCCGTCTCCATCATCTTGATGTGGATAGCGGAGTGCAGTTTTTCCCAGATCCGCGGCACCCCGAGGAAACAGGTGGGTGCCACCTCGCGCAGGTCTTCCTGAACCGTGCGCAGGCTCTCGCCGAAGCTTACCCGGCCCCCCGCATAGACCGGCCCAATGGTGGTGAAGATCTGCTCGGCGACGTGGCAGAGCGGCAGGTAGCTGAGATGCGTGCTATGCGGCCCCTCGCTGAGCCGATCGATGACGGCATCGGCCTCCGCGCGCAGATTGCGCCAGGAGATCATCGCGCCCTTCGGCTGCCCGGTCGAACCCGAAGTGTAGATCATCAGCGCGATCGCCGTCATCGATTGCGCTTCGACCCGGGCGTCTATCCCGGCCGGATCCTGGGTACGGCCCTTGGCCTCGACCTCGGCGAAAGAAACGATCCGGGGATCGCGGTAGGCGCGAAGCCCCTTCATGTCAATCACGACAATCGTCTTGAGCCTCGGCAGCTCCCCGGCGCTCTCCAGCACCTTATCGACCTGCTCCTGATCCTCGCAGACCACCACCTCCGCATCGGCGTGGGCGAGAACGTAGGCGACCTCCGGCGCCGGGCTGGTCGGATAGACCCCGACGGCCACCGCCCCCGCCGCCCCGGCGCCGAACTGGGCGAGCACCCATTCCACACGGTTTTCCGACAGGATCCCCACGTGCCCACCGTCCGACAGACCATGAGCCTGAAGCCCGAGAGCGAAGGCACGCGAGCGCTCCCAATAGCCGGCCCAGGTGATCGGGTTCCAGATCCCGAAATCCTTCTGATAGAGCGCGATCCGGTCCGGCGTCTCTTGGGCCCGCCGGCGCAGCATCTGAACCATGGTGAGGTCGGGCAGCTCGCTCATGTCGCCCCTCACGACAGCCAGCGCTTGCGCCGCTTGTAGTGCTTGACCTCACGATAGTTGCGCGAGGCGCCTTCTTCGCCGACGCCGAGATAGAACTCGCGCACGTCGGCGTCGCCCATCAGCCGCTCCGTCGGCCCGTCGATCACGATGCGGCCGGTCTCGATGATGTAAGCATAGGACGAAATGGCAAACGCCATGGCGGCGTTCTGCTCGACCACGAGCATGGAGGTGCCCTCTTCCGCATTGATCCGCGCCAGGACGGTGAAAATCTCTTCGGTCAAAAGCGGCGACAGGCCGAGCGACGGCTCGTCGAGCAGGATCGCCTTGGGCTCGGCCACCAGAGCACGCCCGATCGCAAGCATCTGTTGCTCGCCACCGGATAGGTAGCCCGCGAGCCCTTTGCGCCGTTCGAACAGGCGCGGGAAGTAGGCATAAACCCGATCGAAATCGCGCCCCGATGCGCCCGCGCGCGCATAGGTCGCCGCCGTCAGGTTCTCCTCCACCGTCAGATCCTCGAAGACGTGGCGCCCCTCCATGACGTGGAACAGCCCGTCGCGCACCAGATCGTGAGGCTTGCGTCCCCTGATCGGCCTGCCGGCAAAGCGGATCTCCCCGGCGGTCACCTCGCCGTTTTCAAGCTCCAAGAGGCCGGAGACCGCCTTCAGCAGCGTCGTCTTCCCGGCACCATTCGACCCCAGCAACGCCACCACCTCGCCCTTCGGCACGGCGAGGGACATCCCTTTGAGCACCTGAATGGTGTGGTTGTAGACGACCTCGATATTGTTGACCTCGAGCACAGGGCCCGAGGCAACGTCCGGAGCCGTGGCTCCGGACGCGTGCTCAGTGAGGCCAGGCCCCGCCATGCCTAGTTGCCGCTCTGGTCGAGGCGGATCCAGTCGGACACGGGCTCCATCTTCTGCTTTTCCGCGTTCGCCTGGTAGATCCGACCGACCGGGATCGAGTTGCCCGGAATCGAGATCGGCACCCCGATGATGCCGCCGGTGTCGAAGTCCTTCAACGAGTTCAGCGACGCCTTGAGGTTTGTGCCGGTCAGCTCGTCGCCGTCGGCGAGCGTCCGCTTCACCGCTTCCGTCATCAGCATCGCCGTCAGGAAACCCTGCATGTAGGCGGTGGACTGATACTCAGGCCGCATCTCACGGATCTTCTTGAGCATCGGCGCATCGTCGGCTTCATCGTAGTAATAGCGATAGGGCATTACGCCCATGAAGCCGTCTGCTGCATCGCCCATCTTCATGACCATGGAGTTGTCCATGGTCCAGAAGGTGCCCATGAACTTGGTGTCCATGCCCATCTGACGGGCCTGCTGAATGAACTCCGGGATCGGCGCCAGCACGTAGCCATGGAAAATGGTGTAGTCCGGCCGGGCCCTGCGCAGCTTCAGAACCTCGGTGGACACGTCGACCGAGCCGGGCTGCGTGATGATGCTTTCCACCACCTCCAGGCCGAGCTCCTTCGACCGCGCGATGCTCGTCTCCAAAGGATCGCGGCCGAACTCGGTGTCGGAGTTCACGAAAGCCACCTTGGCACCCGGCTTCTCGTCCGCGATATATTCCAGCAAGATGCTGACCATCTCGGTATAGTCCGGGCCGGCGATGAACTGCAGCGGATACTTCTCTGGATTGTTGATCTCGGAGGCGAAGGACGCGCCGGCCATAATGGCCTTACCGTACTTCTCCAGCTGGTCGTTGATCGTCTTGGAGAATCCGGTTGAGTCGCCGTAGTAGAGGTTCGGCTGATACTCCGCGACGATCTTGTTGAAGGCGGCCACCGAGGCGTCGACCTTGTAGGCGGTGTCTTCGGGCACGTATTTCAGCATCCGCCCGTCGATGCCGCCGGCTTCGTTGGTGATCTTCACCCAGTCCTGGATGCCGGCATGAATGCCTTCGCCAGCGAAGGCGAAGACGCCGGTGAGCGGGATCGAGCCGCCAAGAACGATATCGTCGGCCGCGCGCGCGGGCCCGGTGGCGACGAATGCGGCAAGAGCTGCGGCAAGGCTGAGTGCCGTCCTCCGATTAACGCTTGTCATAGGTTCCCTCCCATTGGGGTTCGAGGCCTTCTGCTTTTTCTTGACCTGCCCTCATTGTCATCGTGGCAGGCGTGTGGACCCGGCCGCTCATGTCCTGAACGGCCAGAGATGGAAGAAACGCCGCAATCGGCGCCAGATCTCCGCAAGTCCCTGCGGCTCGAAGATCAGGAAGCCGACGATCAGCGCGCCGAACACGATAGTGCGCACCGGAGACAGCACGGCCACTGCGTCCGGGAGGATCGGCGCCAGCCAGCCGACCGCCATCTTCAGAACCTCCGGCACCAGCGTCATGAACACCGCGCCGAGAATGCCGCCCAGGATCGATCCCATGCCGCCCACGATGATGGCGGCCAGGAAGAAGATCGACATCACGAGCGGGAAGCTTTCCGGCGTCACCACGCGGAAGAAATAGGCCCAGAGGCCACCCGCGACTCCGGCATAGAAGCTGGAAAGCCCGAACGAGATGAGCTTGTAGCGAAGCAACGGGATCCCCAGCACCTCCGCCGAAATGTCCCGGTCCCGGATCGCGATGAAGGCACGGCCGATGCGGGTGCGGAAAAGGTTCGCGGCGCCCAGAACCATCAGGCAGGCGACCGGCACGATCAGCCAGTAGAGTTCTTCCGGCCGGTCGAGCTCGATGCCGAACACGCTGGCCGCCGGCATGGAGAGCCCCGTGGTGCCGCCAGTGACGGAGGTCCAGTTCTGGAACACGAAGTGCAGGATCACCGAAGCGGCAATGGTCGCAATCGCCAGATAAAGCCCCTTCACCCTGAGACTTGGAATGCCGACCGCGATCCCCACCACCCCGGCCGTCAGCCCTCCGGCGATCAGATTGACCGCCACGGGCGTGCCGAGATGGATCTGCATCCAGGCGACCGTATAGGCCCCGACCCCCATGAAAGCCGCCTGGCCGAGGCTGACCAGGCCGGTGAAGCCGGTCAGGATGTTGAGTCCGGTCGCAGACGCCACGTTGATGGCGACAAGACAGGCCAGATAGACCCAATAGGGCCCGGCGACGAACGGGTAGAGCGCAAGGACGAGCAGCAGCACGACCAGGCCGAGCTTCTGATCGGAATTCTGCAGCAGCGCTTCATCGGCCGCGTAGGAGGTTTTGGCGTCACCGATCCGCATGTCGTCAGAGCCGTTCGATCTCGTGGGTGCCGAACAGCCCGTAGGGGCGGATCATCAACACCACGACCAGGAGCGAGAAGGTGGCGAGCGGCTTGTACTGGCCGCCGAGATAGGCGCCGGCCCAAGCCTCGATCAGGCCCACCAGAATGCCGGCGACCACCGCTCCGGCGACGCTGTCCAGCCCGCCGACGATGACCACCACCAGAACCGACAGTCCGAACGCGCCCGTCGTCGGCGACACCCCGCCGATCGCGCCCACCAGCATGCCCGCCCCAGCGGCGATCACGCAAGCGATCACCCAGGCGAGCGAGAACACCCGCGGCACGTTGATCCCAACCGAATAGGCCGCCGCCTGGTCCGCCGCCGTTGCGCGCAACGCCACGCCGCCCCGCCAGAAGCGGAATAAGAGCAGGAAGCCGGCCATCACCACCACGGCGACCGCAAAAGACGTGGCGATCTTGGCGGACACGTAGGCCTCGCCAATGAACAACGGGGCGTTGGGCATGAACTCCGGCAGCCGGAGCGGATTGGCGCCCCAGATCAGTTCCACCACGCCAACCAGGATGCTGCCGAGCCCGATCGTCAGCATGAACACGCTGATCGGGTTTTCGCCCAGCATCGGGCGGATCAGGAGCCGCTCGATCACCCAGCCAGTGGCACCCGCAACCGCAAGGGCCGCCAGGATCGCCGCCCAGTGCGGAAGGGCAAGCCCGGCCGCAAAGCCAAAGAACAGATAGCCCCCGAGCATCAAGAGCTCGCCGATCGCCAGATTCACAACCCGGGTTGCCTTGTAGATCAGCACGAAGGCGATGCCGGCGACTGCGTAGAGCCCGCCGCCACCCAGTCCCGCCAGAGACACTTCGGTAAAAAACAGCCAATCCATCAGGCGGCATCCCGCGATTGGCGGACGCGCGCACGCAGTTCCTGCACGTCGCCTGAGCCGAGATAGGCTTCGATGACGCGGGAATCCGCGGCAACTTCCCGGGGAAGGCCGTTGGCGATCACCTCGCCGAAATTCAAAACGACGACATGATCGGAAATATCCATCACCATGCCCATGTCGTGCTCGACCATCAGCACGGTCACGTCCCACTCTTCCTTCACATCGAGAATGAAGCGGGCCATGTCCTCCGTCTCTTCCCGGTTCATGCCGGCGACCGGCTCGTCCAGCATCAGGACGCGCGGCTGCATGGCGAGCGCGCGGGCCAGCTCCACCCGCTTCTGCAGACCATAAGAGAGGCTTCCGACCGGCGCCTTGCGGATATGGTCGATCTCGAGAAAATCGATGATCTTCTCTTCCACCGTTTGCCGCAGCGCCATTTCCTCGCGCTTGGCCCGGCCGGTGTAGATCAGCGCATCCAGCACACTGGTTTTCATGTGGGCGTGATGACCGAGCTTGATGTTGTCGAGCACGGTCATGCCGCGAAACAGCGCGATGTTCTGGAAGGTGCGGGCAAGGCCGCGGCGCGCACGCTCCGGCGCCGGCACCCCGGCCAGACTCTCGCCGAAATAGCGGATGGATCCCCCGTGGGGACGGTAAAATCCGGAGATCGTGTTAAATAGCGACGTCTTGCCCGCGCCGTTGGGCCCGATCACGGAAGTGATCTGCCCCGGCGGCACGGCGAAGCTGACCTCGCGCAGGGCTTTCAGCCCGCCGAACGACAGCGAGATATCTTCAACCGCAAGCGCCGGCGCCCTGCCGGCACCAGCAGCGGACGAGCGGTCACGCTCCTCCATGGCCGTTCCCCTCGAGGCCCCATTTTTTCGGGGCGCTGCCGCCTCCCTTTGTCGGGAGGTCTCGCTTGTTCACCATACCGCGGCGGTGGCCGATCGCCACCTATTGTTGCGCGACTTCGGCTCCGACGGAACCGACTTTCGTTCGGCCAACGAGTGGCTGCGAGCCAAAGCCGATTCATTTCTTTCCCTTGCGTAAGGCTTATACTGACGAGTAAAACAAGGTCAATCTTTGATTGGCTTCAGGAGAGGCGTTCGTGCCAGGTTCAGTCGCTGCCGCACCCGCTTCCGGCACTGTTCAAGGGTCATCAGTCCGCACGTGAGAGACGGGAGTAGTCAATGATCCTGACCGACACCCAGGACATGGTCCGCGAGATGGCGCGCCGTTTCGCGGAAGAAAAGCTCGCGCCGAAATCCGCCGAGTGGGACCGCGACCACACTTTCCCGGCCGCCGAGATCGCAGAGATGGGCGCGCTCGGGCTGATGGGCATGCTGGTGCCGGAGGAGTGGGACGGCTCCCTCTCGGACCATGTGGCCTATGCGCTGGCGTTGGAGGAAATCGCCGCCGGCAACGGCGCCGTCTCCACCATCATGAGCGTCCACAACTCCGTCGGTTGCGTGCCCATCCTGCGCTTTGGCAGCGAGGAGCAGAAAGAGCGTTTTTTGAGGCCGATGGCCCGAGGCGAGCTGCTCGGCGCATTCTGCCTGACCGAGCCACATGCCGGTTCCGACGCATCCAACCTGAAGACCCATGCGAAGCGCACCAACTCCGGCTGGGTCCTGAACGGCGTCAAGCAGTTCATCACCTCCGGCGAGAATGCCGATGTCGCGATCGTGTTCGCCGTGACCGATCCGGACGCAGGCAAGAAGGGGATTTCCGCCTTCATCGTGCCGACGGACACACCCGGCTATCGGGTCGCGTCGCTGGAAAAGAAGCTCGGCCAACACCTTTCCGATACCGCCCAAATCGCCTTTGACGACCTCGAAATTCCCGCCGAAAACCTGCTCGGCACCGAGGGCGAAGGCTACAAGATCGCGCTTTCCAACCTGGAAGGCGGGCGCATCGGCATCGCCGCCCAGTCCGTCGGCATGGCCCGCGCCGCCATGGAGGCCGCACTTGCCTATGCCAAGGAGCGCGAAAGCATGGGGTCGCCGCTGATCGGCCACCAGGCCGTCGCCTTCCGGCTGGCCGACATGGCAACCCGGCTGGAAGCTGCCCGCCAGCTTGTTCTCCATGCCGCCAGCCTGCGCGACGCCGGACAGCCGGCTCTGAAGGCGGCCTCGATGGCGAAGCTGTTTGCCTCCGAGATCGCCGAAAAAGTCTGCTCCGACGCGATCCAGACCTTCGGCGGCTACGGCTACACCGCCGACTTCCCGGTCGAGCGGATCTACCGCGACGTTCGCGTCTGCCAGATCTACGAGGGCACCAGCGACATCCAACGCCTGGTTATCGCGCGCGCGCTCGCAAGCTGAGCGCTTCTTTGAAAAGGGTGGGCTGAGAAGGCCCAGAAAACGCGCCGACCGGTGCGCTGCCAGAGCTTTTCCTGGCCAATGGGAAACCGCTCGGCCGTCCGGAAATGCGTTGAAACGATAACTTGGACCCGTTCCGTGCTTCCTGGAAAAGCGGAACGAGTCTGGACCGACGCTGAGCCCTGCCCGCCCATGCGCATCGCGTTCCGATCACACGGTCCGGACGAAAAAGGCATTGCTCACCGACGCAAAACACCACATCAAGGCGCTCCTGCCCGACCGGAAACGATCCCGGCCGTAGGCGATTGCCATTTCGACAATCCCTGCTATCGGTGACGCTCCGATCCGGCATGATCGCGCGCGCTCCGCGAACACACATCGGAGCTCACAAGTGACCGAGATCCTGCTCACGCCCCAGGCGGCACCAACCGCCCCCGACGCGTCGGCGGCAATCTCGGCCTGCGGCCTGACCAAGCGCTTCGGGTCTTTGACGGCTGTCGACGGCATCGATCTCGACGTGCCGCGCGGCATGATCTTCGCGATCCTCGGGCCGAACGGCGCGGGTAAGACCACGTTGATGCGCATGCTCGCCACGCTGACCACACCGGATGCCGGACAGGCAACGATCATGGGTCACGACCTGGTGACGCGCGCCCGCGACGTGCGAGCCTCCATTGCCATGACCGGGCAATTCGCCTCCCTCGACGAAGATTTGACCGGTTGGGAAAACCTGGTCCTGCTCGCCCGGCTGTGGGGCTTTCGCGGGCGCAGCGCGCGCCAGCGCGCAACCGAGCTTTTGGACGATTTTCAGCTCTCCGACGCCGCCAAGAAGCAGGTGAAAGCCTATTCCGGCGGGATGCGCCGGCGGCTCGATATCGCAGCCTCGCTGGTTGTCACGCCCGGTGTGTTGTTTCTCGACGAACCGACGACCGGCCTCGATCCCAAAGCGCGCCAAGGTGTGTGGCGGATGATCCGGGCGCTTGCCGCCTCCGGCGTGACCATCCTTTTGACCACCCAGTATCTGGAGGAGGCCGACCAGCTCGCCGCGCGCATCTCCGTGATCGATCATGGCCGCAAGATCGCGGAGGGCACCAGCCGGGAGCTGAAGGCGGCGACCGGTTCCGGCTTCCTGCACGTGACCTTGGCGAACCCCATCCGTGCGCCCGAAGCGGAGCGGCTCCTCCACGATACCCTTTCGGCAAGCGTACAGACCAATGCCGAAGGTGCCGTCCTCTCGGTGGCTGCGGCAAGTGCGGCGGAGGCGAACGCAGCGTTGATCCATCTCGCCGAAGCCGGCATCGAGGTCTCGGCCTTTTCCATGGGCTCGCCGAGCCTGGAAGAGGTGTTCTTCGCTCTTACCGGCGAAGCCAGTGAAGCGAGAGCAGAATGAGCGACGCGGAACCCCTTCAGGCCATCGCAGCACCGAGCACGATCGCACGTCCGCGCCGCCCTTCGCCGCTTTCGAACGCATTGGCGTTCGGATGGCGCGCCGTGTTGAAGTTCAAGCACGTGCCCGAGCAGATGTTCGATCTGATCATGACGCCAATCATGTTCACGCTGCTGTTCACGTTCGTGTTTGGCGGCGCGCTGGCCGGCTCCACGAGCGCCTATCTGCAATATTTCCTGCCGGGCATTCTGGTGCAGACGGTGATGTTCAACTCCGTCTACTCCGGCATGGGGCTTGCCACCGACCTTTCCAAAGGCCTGTTCGACCGTTTTCGCTCGCTTCCGATCTGGCCGTTGGCGCCCTTCGCCGGACTGATGGTGGGCGACGTGCTGCGCCATCTGATCGCCGCGTCGATCATTCTCGCCATCGGCCTCGCGCTCGGCTTCCGCCCGGAAAACGGTGTCCCGGGAGTGATCGGCGCGTTCGCGCTCCTGGTCGCCGTCGGGTTCGGCATGGGCTGGATCTTCATCGTGCTCGGGCTGTTGATCAGCACGCCCACCACCGTGATGACGGCCGGCTTCACCTTTCTGTTTCCGCTGGTGTTCGCCTCCAACGTCATGGTCGATCCGTCTACCATGCCCGACTGGCTGCGGGTGTTCGTCGACGTGAATCCCGTGTCGCTAATCGCCACCGCGTTGCGCGGTGTACTGAGCGGCGGAGCGACGCTGGAAGCCATCGGCCTGGCCTTGATTGCGCCCGTGCTGCTGACAGTCCTGCTCGCCCCGGTGACGCTTTGGCTCTACATGAGGCGGTGACCGGGCCCTATGGCCCGGTCAGGCCGCTGCCTGTCCCTTGCTCCGGGCCGCGAAGATGATCGAGGCGAGCAAGAGCGCCACCAGGGTCGGCATCCCGCCCATCATGATCCAGGCGTAAATGTCGTCTGGCCGAAGGGCCTCCCAGCCATAGCGCTCTGCCGAGCGAAGCCCCCGCGAGAGGGCTTGGACCATGGAGACGGCAAACAGGATCGAGATGGCAAAGACTGCAAGCGCCGGGATCGCCAGCAGGATCCTGCGGCGGCGCGGGAACGCGAGGGGCTTTCCAGGCGGCCAGTCCGGCCGCGTCAGCCACCGCGTGACCAGGAGCAGGCCGAACGCGAATACGGGGGCCAGCACCGCCCCCGTAAAGTTCGCCCAGACCAGCGGCGGACGCCCGTGCAACGGCACGAATTCGATCAGGAAGATGCTGCCGATCAGATAGGTCGCAAAGACGATGATCGCGAGCGATGTGACACGCAGCAGCGACGCGGCCCGATCGCTGTCGCGGGTCACGAAACCGAGCGAGACCGCCAGCAGGAACGCCGTCAGAATCGGCCATAGCCCGACAAAGAGGATGACGGCCCCTTGGCCGAGCGGGAACCAGGCGCGGCGGGTGGCCTCGATGCGCATGCCGGTCCCGAAGGCATCAACCCATTGCAGGAACAGCCAAAACAACCCACCCAGCGCGACCAGGACGAGGATACCGACATAACCGACCCAGTCTCCCGAAGCTTCCGAAGCTCCCGGACTTTGGGTCGGAGGCGTAACCGGGATCTGATTGGCGGAGCGAATGGCCGAGCCCAGCCGGCTGGCTTCGGTCTCGCCGCCCAGTCCGTAGGTCTTGACCCCGGTGACCGCGGCGGTCGTCTCATGGCTCTTGTCTTGATTGTAGACCATGCCAGCCTCACTCGCACTTCTGGAGCGGCGACGCCTCAATCGCGTCCTGGAGCCGAGGCAAAATCCCGCGGAAGCTCTCGCCCCGGTAGACGATCACCAGACGACCCGGCACCTCATCGGCATTAAAGCGAAACACCGGCACTTTGCCCCAATCGTCGACGATCGGGCTGACCCAGCGTTCGATGCCCTGGTAGCTCGCGCCGCCGGCACAGGCGTAGCAGACGTCCCAGAGCGTCATCCTGAGACTGTCGCCCATGTCGTCGTGAAACTCGATCATTTCCGGGTGCACCTGCACCCGCCAGAAACCGGTACATTTGCCGCCGGGCGCATAGCTCCCGATGATCTCGGGCGGAAATTCGACCGCCAAAGCGGGCGTGGACGCGCACGTGAATGCCAGAAAGAGAACCGCCGCGCGCAGGAGCGCAATCCGTCTCAACGCGCCTTGCCGCGCCATGTCGCTACGCGCCATCGTCGGATCTCTGTAATTTCAGCGAAATATCGAAGACAGCCTTGGCCATCTGGCCGAACAGCAGGAGCAAAAGTCCGCCGGCCATATAGGCGATCGCCGGTGCCGTGAAGCTGATGCGGACGGCAATTCCGCGTGCACCATACGGTATCAGTACGAACAGATAGAACGCCGCGATAGCGGCGATAATGAACAAGACCACGCCCACCCAGGAGATAAGATGCGCGACAAAGTAGCCAGCGCCGTATCCTCCGCCCTGATCCCCAAGGCCAGCATTGATCTTGCGAAGAGCCGTCTTCACCATCGCTGTCACTCGCAAGCTTTGTTCACATCAATACCCGGTACAACTTTAGAGGGCTGCGACAGACGCAGCAATACGGGGATTTCCCCCTACGGGACATTGGGTCATGACCTAAGGCGCAGCGAAGCCCAGCACCGCAGCCTTGGCAGCCAAGTGGTGCTTATTGCGGGCACGCAACTTCTGTGCCGCATTTTGAAGATAGTTCTCGACCGTTTTGTCGGCCAATTTCAAAATATCGGCGATTTCCTTATTGTATTTGCCTTGACAAACCAATCTAATACAGTCGATCTCACGGGATGTAAGCCCGTATCCGCCCCGTAGTTTTCCGGATGTCTTTACCGCCTCGTCGAAAACGAGACAAAGCTGGGAAATAGAATCCCACTGGTCCGTGAGCAGGCGCGTTGCTTCCGCTTCCTGCTCGTTCGACATGCAGAATCCGATTCCGCTGATCAAAAGCCCGCGCCGATCCTTGATCGGGATCACGAACCCTTCTCGCAGCCCGTAGTCACTGGAGATTTCGTTGAACACCCCCCGCTTCGGCGTGCGGTATTTGTCCTTGATATCGCTCCATCTGGCTGGCCGATCACTATGGGCGCAATGCAACACAGCATAGTCATGATCGGCCATGCCCTCGCCGATATAGGTTTGCAGGAAATCGGCATCGTAGCTCGAGAAGAACAGCATATCATCGCTGATGGAGCCGTTGCGGAGCTCGGTATAAAGAATGTAGGTACCGCCAGTGAAGCCGAACTGATCCATTTCCCGATTGATCAGTTGCCATGCCTCATTCATACGACCGGTGTTCCGGATCGCCTCTGCGAAATCAAAAAGCTTTTTGTCCTCAAGCATGGGCAAATTCCACGCAATAGAGCAAATTTAGAAAACATAGAAATCGGAGCGCGGCGCCGAAACACGACAATGTAACAATATAGCGCCTTTTCCAATCAGGTGGGAATACCTGACGGGCCCGTTCTACCCGACCGCTTCCTGAAGCAAGATCAGGACCAGAAAGCCAATAAAAAAGAGCGCGGTGACCCAGGGCCGATCCTCCGCTTGCTCATGCGCCTCAACCAACAGCTCCTCCGTCACGAGATAGAGGAGCGCAATCAGCCCGAACGCGAACAGGCCGGCCTTGACCGCCGGTTCGGCAAAGGCGACCGGCGCCGACAGAAGCACGCCTACGGGCATCAAGAGCACGACAGCGACGGTCGCGAGCACCGCCTTCAGCCGCGAGGACATCTCCTCCCCCAGCCCGATCGCGGTCGAAACGCCGAGGAACAGGACCTCCAGCGTTAGCGCCGCCGTGAGCAGAATCCCTGCAGAGGCGCCAGCCGCGAAGGCAATCCCCAGCACCAAGCCGTCGATCAAGAGATCCACACCGACGGTGGTCAGCAGGCCGACCGGTCCTTTGGCGATTTTCTCCAGTTGCCCGACCAGGAGCATGGCGGCGATGCCAGCGAAACCGCCGATCAGGGTCGGCATCACACCGCCTTCGTCGAGAATATCGGGGAGGATTTCACCGGCCGCGGCGGCAAACACCACGCCCGCGGCGAAATGCTGGACGGCGCTGGTCAGAACCGGACCGGGCCGGCGAAAGATCGCAAGCAAGGCCCCGACGACCGCGGCCGCAACCGGGATCAACGTATAGCCGAGCGCGACCGCAACGGTCGACGACATGGTGCCCCTCCCCGCCTGTCCAACCACCCATATCACGTTTGCGCCCGGACTACCGGGAGAGCTGGAGCTGTCCCGCTTTTCAATCCCGAGAACAAAAAAACCCCCGGCGCGAGCCGGGGGCTTCGTCAATTTCCGGCGGGACAGACGCCCCGCTTGTGACCGGTCGACCGATCAGGCGGCGTCCGGCGCGATTTCCTTGCCGGTTTCCTGGTCGACGACCTTCATCGACAGGCGAACCTTGCCGCGCTCGTCGAAGCCGAGCAGCTTCACCCAGACCTTGTCGCCTTCCTTGACCACGTCGGTGACCTTCTCCGGGCGGCCATTGGTGAGCTGGGAGATATGCACCAGCCCGTCGCGGGAGCCGAAGAAGTTCACGAACGCGCCGAAGTCGACGGTCTTCACGACCGTGCCCTCGTAGATCGCGTTGACCTCGGGCTCGGCGGCAATGCCCTTGATCCAGTTCAGCGCGGCCGTGATCGCCTTGCCGTCCGCCGAGGCGACCTTGACGGTGCCGTCGTCGGAGATGTCGATCTTGGCACCGGTTTTCTCCACGATCTCGCGGATCACCTTACCGCCCGAGCCAATCACTTCGCGGATCTTGTCGACCGGGATGGTGATGACTTCGATGCGCGGAGCATACTCGCCAAGATCGGTGCGGGCTTCCGACAGCGCCTTGGACATTTCGCCGAGGATATGGGTCCGGCCATCCTTCGCCTGGGCGAGGGCGACCTTCATGATCTCCTCGGTAATGCCGTCGATCTTGATGTCCATCTGCAGCGAGGTGACGCCAGCTTCGGTGCCGGCCACCTTGAAGTCCATGTCGCCCAGATGATCCTCGTCGCCGAGGATGTCGGAGAGCACGGCGAAGCGGTCGCCCTCCTTGATGAGTCCCATGGCGATGCCGGCCACCGGACGCTTCAGCGGCACGCCGGCATCCATCATAGCCAGCGAAGAGCCGCAGACCGTGGCCATCGACGAGGACCCGTTGGACTCGGTGATCTCGGAGACCACGCGGATCGTGTACGGGAATTCGTGATGCAGCGGCAGAACCGGGTGCACCGCGCGCCAGGCGAGCTTGCCGTGGCCGATTTCGCGGCGGCCCGGCGAGCCCATGCGGCCGGTTTCACCGACCGAGAACGGCGGGAAGTTGTAGTGCAGCATGAAGGTGGCCTTGTAGGTCCCCTCCAGCGCATCGATGAACTGTTCATCGTCGCCGGTGCCCAGCGTGGTCACGACCATCGCCTGGGTCTCGCCACGGGTGAACAGCGCCGAGCCATGGGTCCGCGGCAGAATGCCGACCTGGGCCTCGATCGGGCGCACCGTCTGCAGGTCGCGGCCATCGATACGGATCTTGTCGTCAAGGATCCGACCGCGGACGATCTCGGCCTCAAGCGCCTTGAACTGACCGCCGACTGCCTCCTTGGCGTAGACCTCGCCACCAGCGGCGCCTTCCTCGGTGCACAGCTTGGCGACGACCTTCTCCTTGACGGCGGAGATGGCGTCGCGACGCTCGAACTTCACCGGGATTTGGTAGGCGGCGCGCAGGTCCGCCTCGGCGATCTCCTTGACCTTCGCCATCAGCGCGGAGGTGTCCGGCACGGAATGCTCGCGCGGCTCCTTGGCGCCCTTTTCGGCGAGACGGATGATCGCGTCGATCACCGGCTGGAAGCCCTTGTGGCCGAACATGACGGCGGAGAGCATCTCGTCCTCGGAGAGCTCCTTCGCCTCCGATTCCACCATCAGGACAGCGTCGGCGGTGCCGGCGACCACCAGGTCGAGCTTGGAATCGGCCATACGGTCGATCTCGGGGTTCAGCACGAACTCGCCGTCGATCAGGCCGACGCGGGCGCCGCCGATCGGACCCATGAAGGGCACGCCGGACAGCGTGAGCGCGGCGGATGCGGCAACCATGGCGACCATGTCCGGCGCATTTTCCAGATCATGCGACAGGACGGTGACGATCACTTGGGTGTCGTTCTTGTAGCCGTCGGCGAACAGCGGACGGATCGGGCGGTCGATCAGGCGCGAGGTCAGCACCTCGTGCTCGGCCGGCCGGCCTTCGCGCTTGAAGAAGCCACCGGGGATGCGGCCCGCGGCAAATGCCTTCTCCTGGTAGTTCACCGTCAGCGGGAAGAAGTCGAAGCCGGGCTTGGGCTCCTTCTCGGAGACGACGGTGGCCAGCACGGTGGTCTCGCCATAGGTGGCGAGCACGGCGCCGTCGGCCTGGCGGGCGATACGGCCGGTCTCGAGCGTGAGCGGACGGCCGCCCCACTCGATGGTTTCTTTGTAAATTTCGAACATGGTTTTCCTCACGTCATGCGGGAACGGCACGACGGACCATGGGCAAGACGGCAAGACACAGGAGCGGCAGCCATCTGACCGATGGCCCCCTCCTTTGCCGTGCGATCCTGCCCCATGGCCACGCAGTTTCTCCGTTCGTGCGGGCGGTTTGGGCACCTGGCGACGGTTCGCCCCGGCCCTATGTCAGGCGACAGGGCGCAAAGCCGGCTGCCGCCAAAAGCAAAACAAGGACGCCGCGGTCCGGAACAGCCGGCCGCGGCGCCTGAAGGATGCAATCAGCTCAGCGGCGAATGCCGAGGCGCTTGATCACGTCCTGATAGCGGCTCTCTTCCACCTTCCGCAGATAGTCCAGAAGATGACGCCGCTGGCTGACCAGCTTCAGAAGGCCCCGCCGGGAGTGATTGTCCTTGGCGTGGGTCTTGAAGTGCTCGGTCAGGTTGATGATGCGCTCGGTCAGGATCGCGATCTGGACTTCCGCCGAGCCGGTGTCGCCATCGGCCTTCGCGAATTCCTTGATGAGCTCTTGCTTGCGTTCAGCAGTGATCGACATCGGGGTCCTTTCACAACATTGAAGGCCGCAGATGCAGCCCGGTTTTTTCTTGTTGGGGAGGCGAAGCAGACAAGCGGGCCGTCTTTTCGATCATCGCAACCGAGGCTGCCTGCGACCGAACCAAGACCCTTCGTTCCCTCCCCTTGGCGGCCGATGCCGGGATGTCGTCCAGCAGGGTCGCCAATGGATAAGGTCATGGACTCACAGATCCGAACGTCCCGGTCGCCGGAGCGTTCGCATGTGCGAATCCATGACCAAGAGCCGGGAAGCAGCAAGGCCGCCCGGCTCATCGCCGCCTAGATAAGCAATTCTTTGCGGTGACGCCAGTAAAATTGCCGAATCCGCTCACCGACGCGGTTCGGAATGGCGGAAAACGCGCTTGGGATTGAAGGTTCCGCGCTCCACCTCGCCCAGCGCGACCAGCCGACCGGCCGCCATGGCGTAGGCCTCGCCGGCAAAGACCGGCGCGTCCCGGCCCTTCAGGATCACGGCCTGCCCCCGACGCAGCCGACCCGCGTCGCTGCCGGTCACCGTCACCAGAGGCAGATCGTCGAGCGCCTCTTCCACCGGCAGGAGACAATCGTCCAACTTGGCCGCGCCGTCTTCCTCCTCGGCGATCTCGCGCAACGCGTCGAGGGTAATCATATCCTCCTCGGCGAACGGCCCGACGGCGAGCCGCCGCAGACGCGAGACGTGACCGCAGGTGCCAAGCGCCCGGCCCATGTCGCGAGCGAGTGCGCGCACGTAGGTGCCCTTGCCGCACTCCGCCTCGAACACCGCCTCGTCGGCACTCGGCCGATCGACGAGCCTCAAATCGTAGACGCGAATGGTGCGGGCCTGGAGCTCCACCTCTTCCCCGGCACGGGCGAGGTCGTAGGCGCGTTCGCCGGCGATCTTGATTGCGGAGTAGCGCGGCGGAACCTGCTCTATCTCACCGGTGAAATCGGAAAGGATCGTCCGAATCGCCGCCTCGTCCGGACGGATATCCGACGTTGCCGCGATTTCGCCCTCGGCGTCGTCGGTGTCGGTTTCGACGCCCCATTTGACGACGAAGCTGTAGACCTTCCGGCCGTCCACGACGTAAGGCACCGTCTTGGTCGCCTCGCCGAAGGCGATCGGCAGCAGGCCGGACGCCAACGGATCCAGCGTGCCGGCATGACCGGCCTTCTGCGGCCGAAACAGTCGCTTCACCGCGCCGAGCGCCTCGGTGGAGGTCAGGCCAACGGGCTTGTCGAGGATCAGCCAACCGGTGATGTCGCGCTTGCGGCGCTGGGGCTTGCCGCGTTTCGCCGGTTCGGCCTCAGTCGCGTTCGTCTCCGACGCATTCGGCTCGGTCGAAAGATCGCTCACGCCTCGTCCTCCGTACCGTCCTCGACATCCTTGCGCACGTCCGGCGAATCCAGGAGCGCATTGATGCGGTCGTCGTCATCGTAACGCGTATCGATGACGAACCTGAGATCGGGCAGGAATTTGAGCTCCACGCGCTTGGAGAGCTCCGCCTTGAGCTCGCGCCGGCTGGCCTCCAGCGCCTTGACCGTCGTGGCCCGGTCGCCGCCGCCGAGCGGCATGACAAGCACGGTCGCCACCTTCAGATCCGGGCTCATCCGGACTTCCGGCACGGTCACGAGATGACTCGGCACCGCGAGGCCGTGCACATCGCCGCGCATGAAAATATCGGACAGGGCGTGGCGGACGAGTTCGCCCACCCGCAACTGGCGTTGTGAAAACGTCATATCGAAAACCGAGTTTGCTTGATCCGCTTTCAGCGGCCTTGTCGTTTGCCACCGCCATCGAAAGCGGCGCGCAACGCGAGCCGCCCGACGTCTCGTTCAATCTGATCGAGCCGCCCGTTCCAGATCGCGCATCGCGCTTCGATCCGGTCGGAGATGGCGTCGAGCGCTGCCGGAAGAAGCGCAGCGTCGGCACATGCCGGAGCGAACGGTTCGGTGTCTCCACCGACGAGCCCGACGACGATGCCTTCTTTTGCCCGGCTGGCTACGGTCGCCTTAGAGCGACCGCGCCACCTCTTCCACCCGATAGCACTCGATGAAGTCGCCGGGTCGGATGTCCTGGTAGTTCTCGAAGGCCATACCGCATTCCTGGCCGACCTGAACTTCCTTCACCTCGTCCTTGAAGCGCTTCAGCGTGCCGAGCTTGCCTTCGTGGATCACCACGTTGTCGCGCAGCAGGCGGACCGACGCACCGCGCTCCACCATGCCTTCCGTGACGCGGCAGCCGGCGACCTTGCCGACCTTGGTGATGTTGAAGACTTCCAGGATCTCCGCGTTGCCCAGGAACGTCTCGCGACGCTCCGGCGACAACATGCCGGACATGGCCGCTTTCACATCATCGATCAGGTTGTAGATGATGTTGTAGTAGCGGATCTCGACACCGGCCCGATCGGCCGCATCCCGAGCCTGGCGGTTGGCACGAACGTTGAAGCCGATGATCGCCGCACCCGACGCCTCCGCGAGCGTGACGTCGGACTCGGTGATAGCGCCGACACCGGAGTGCAGCACGCGGGCAGCGACCTCGTCCGTGTTCAGCTTCTCCAGAGAGCCGATGATCGCCTCGACCGAGCCCTGCACGTCGCCCTTGATGACGAGCGGGAATTCGGCGCGACCGGCGGCCTTCAGATCGCTCATCATCTGCTCCAGCGAGCCGCGGGCCATCGGCTTTGCCGACTGCTTTTCGCGACGCAGAC
Source organism: Amorphus sp. 3PC139-8 (assembly GCF_040750475.1). Classification (NCBI taxonomy): domain Bacteria; kingdom Pseudomonadati; phylum Pseudomonadota; class Alphaproteobacteria; order Hyphomicrobiales; family Amorphaceae; genus Amorphus; species Amorphus sp. 3PC139-8. The sequence goes on from NZ_JABJVY010000005.1 coordinate 98,190, forward strand.
GCTGGCGATACTCCGAGATCTCACGGGCGCGCGCCTCGTTCTCGACCACCGCGAAGCGGTCGCCCGCATGGGGCGTCGCTTGCAGGCCGAGCACTTCGACCGGCATCGACGGCCCCGCTTCGGAGACCTGCTGGCCGTGATCGTTGATCAGCGCACGCACGCGGCCCCACTCCGGACCGGCGATCAGGACGTCGCCGACCCGCAGCGTGCCACGCTGCACCAGCACCGTGGCGACCGAACCGCGACCGCGATCAAGCTGAGCTTCGATCACGATGCCTTCGGCCGGGCGATCCGGGTTGGCCTTGAGCTCCAGCACTTCCGACTGCAGCAGGATCGCCTCGAGCAGCTTGTCGAGGTTGGTCTGCTTGAGCGCGGAGACCTCAACCTCAAGCGTATCGCCACCCATCGATTCCACGACGATCTCGTGCTGCAGCAGCTCGGTGCGCACCCTGCCCGGATCCGCGCCCGGCTTGTCGATCTTGTTGATCGCCACGATGATCGGGACGTTTGCCGCCCGCGCGTGGTGAATCGCCTCGATCGTCTGCGGCATGATGCCGTCGTCGGCGGCCACCACCAGGATCACGATGTCCGTGGCCGTCGCGCCGCGGGCACGCATGGCGGTAAACGCCGCATGGCCCGGCGTATCCAGGAAGGTGATCTTCTGGCCATCCTGCTCGACCTGATAGGCGCCGATGTGCTGGGTGATGCCGCCCGCCTCGCCGGACACGACGTTGGCCTTGCGGATGGCGTCCAGAAGCGACGTCTTGCCGTGATCGACGTGACCCATGATGGTGACGACCGGCGGACGCCCCGCCAGATCGGAGTTCTCGTCCGGCTGATCGAACAGGCCTTCCTCGACGTCGGATTCCGACACGCGCTTGACCGTGTGACCCATTTCGGTCGCGACCAGCTCTGCGGTGTCGGCGTCGATGACGTCGTTGATCTTGTGCATTTGCCCCTGCTTCATGAGCAGCTTGACCACATCCACGCCCCGCTCGGCCATACGGCTGGCGAGTTCCTGGATGGTGATCGTCTCCGGCAGCACAACCTCACGCACGATCTTCTCCCGGGGACCAGGCTGGGCCGCCCGCTTTTCCTTCTCGCGACGACGGCGCATGGCGGCCAGGCTGCGGCCACGCTCGTTGTCGTCCTCAAGCGCGGTCGTAATCGTCAGCTTGGTCCGACGACGCTCGTCGGTCTTCGGAGTCGGCTTGGACGGCGCGACGCGAGCGCGCTTGGCCTTGGCCTTCTCAGCTTCCTCGTCGTCGAGCTCGGCCTGGGTCTTGCGGCGGCTCGGCGTACTCTCCTCGTCCTTCGCCTTGCCCGGCGTGCGGCGATCGGAGCGGGCCTCGGCTTCCGGACCGGCGACCGCGGCAGCCGCCTCTTCCTCGGCCTGGCGCTTGGCCTCTTCTTCCTCGGCCTTCTTGCGCTCTTCCGCCTCCTGGATGAGACGGGCCTCTTCCTCCGCCTTCTCCCGACGGATGCGCTCCAGTTCTTCACGCTCCTTACGGGCTTCTTCCTCGGCGCGACGCTGGTCGTCCGCCTCGCGCGAGCGCGCCTCGGCGAGCGCCGCCGCCCGGGCGCGGGATTCCGCGTCGGTCAGGGTGCGATGGATCTGCTGCCCACGCCCCCCGGAGCGCTGGCCGCCGTCCCGACGGGAGTCGTCGCGTCCCCGTCCGCGCTGCGGCTGCTCGTTGCGGTCCTGGCGACGGCCGCCTTGCGGCTGGCCCTTGCCCTGGGGCTGCTGTGGCGCGCGGCGCGGCTCAGCGGCAGGCTTTGCCGCCGGGGTCGGCGCTTTGGCTTCGGGAGCCTTTGCTTCAGGCGCCTTGGCTTCGGTCGCGGGCGCAGCCGGCTTCGGCGCTTCAACCGCCGGGGCGGGCGCGGCCGGAGCCTTCGCCTCGGCCGCAGGGACCTCGGGCGTCGGAGCCTCGGGAGCCTTTGCTTCGGGCGCCTTGGCCTCCACAGCCGGCGCTTCCGGCTTGGCCTCGGGTGCCGGCGCCTCGACTTCAGGCGCCTTCGCTTCGATCTCCGGGGTCGGCGCAGGTGCCTCCGGTGCCTTGGCTTCGGCGGCCTGCTTCGGCGCTTCGGCGGCAGGAGCCGGCGTCGCCGGCGCGCTCACCTCCGGCGCGGACGCGGGGGCGGTCGGTGCCTTGGCCTCGGCGGCGGGCTCGGAAGCTGCGGGCGACGCGCTCTCCTGGCCACGCGCGTCCTGGGAGCCGGGCACCACCACGCGACGCTTCTTCTTCTCGACGACGACTGACTTCGAGCGCCCATGGCTGAAGCTTTGGCGCACGGTACCCTGCTCCACGCCACGGCGGAGCGAGAGGGTCTTCTTGCGCTCGACGCTCAAGGTCTTGTCGCCAGTGTTTTTCGTTTCGCTCATACTTGCCTTCGATCCTGCGGCGTACGGTCCGCTTAATTCATAATAGGCTCGCTCGAACGGGGGGCTTCCGCCTCGGCCCCGATCCGAAAGCGTTCAAGTCGATCCACACGTTCGAGAAATCCGGAGCTCGCCCGGCCCGATTTCAGGCACGCATGTATCACATGACCGCGGCCCAATGCCAAACTCAATTGGTCCGCGTTAAAGCTTGCCACAAGAGGAAGCGCGTCTTCACGGCCGAAACGCCGCGTCACCGCTTGCCGAATCTTGCGACGTCCGTCGGCCGCGCCGTCGCTTGCCTCAACCAGCGCGACGACCGGATCGCGGCCGATGGCCGCCTCGACGGACTGAAACCCATCCACAACGGAGCCCGCCTTGCGGGCGAGCCCCAGCGACGCCAATGCCCGCTCCGTGAGGAGCACTTCAATCCGACCGGCGAGCCCCGGCTCGACCGTCACTTGCGCCTTGAACCCCCGACCAAACAAGCGCTTGCGCTCCGCCGCGTCAACCGCTTCCCGTGTCGCGGTTACCCAAACGCCGCGTCCCGGCAAGTCACCCTTGATGTCCGGCACCACCCGACCTTCGGGATCGCACACGAAGCGGATCAGCCGATCGACCGGCCGCACCTCTCGGGTGACCAGGCACTGCCTCTCGGCTGGCTCGTTCTTGCGCGGCATCGTGTCGATGCGTCTCCCTTCCAGTCCTCGTTCCTCGTACCGACGCGCTCGGCCTCGGCCGAGCGCCGGCTATCAGCTTTCCACGGACGCTTCGGCGTCGGCATCGTCCTCGACGTCGGACGCCGCCAAATCCTCTTCCGTGATCCAGCCGGCCTTGATTCGGGCGGCAAGAATGATCTCCTCGGCATCGGCCCGGCTGAGATCGAAATCGGACAGGGCGCCGGTGTGGCGTTCGACCTCGCCCTGCTTGCGCTCCACCCAGCCGACCAGATCGTCTGTGGCGCAGCCGGCGAGATCTTCCACCGTCTTGATGTCGTCCTTGCCGAGCGCGACCATCATGGCCGTCGTGATGCCCGGCACTGAACGGACCTCGTCCTCGACACCCAGCGACCGGCGCTCCTCGTCGAGCTGGCGCTCGCGCTCTTCCAGATGCTCGCGCGCGCGCGCCTGGATCTCTTCCGCCGTCTCCTCGTCGAAGCCCTCGATGCCGGAGATCTCGTCGGTTTCGACGTAGGCCACTTCCTCGATCGAAGTGAAGCCTTCCGAGGCGAGGAGCTGACCAACCACCTCGTCCACGTTCAGACCTTCGACGAACAGCTCGGTGCGCTCCTGGAATTCCTTCTGACGGCGCTCCGATTCCTCCTGCTCGGTCAGGATATCGATGTCCCAGCCGGTGAGCTGCGAGGCAAGCCGCACATTCTGACCGCGACGCCCGATGGCGAGCGAAAGCTGCTCGTCCGGCACCACCACCTCGATGCGCTCTGCGTCCTCGTCGAGCACGACCTTGGCCACCTCGGCCGGCTGCAAGGCGTTGACGATGAAGGTCGCCGCATCCGGATTCCACGGAATGATGTCGATCTTCTCGCCCTGCAGCTCCTGCACCACGGCCTGAACGCGGGAGCCGCGCATACCGACGCAGGCGCCGACCGGATCGATGGAGGAATCGTTCGACACCACCGCGATCTTGGCGCGGCTGCCCGGATCGCGGGCGACCGACTTCACCTCGATCACACCGTCGTAAATTTCCGGCACTTCCTGGCGGAACAGCTTCGCCATGAACTGCGGATGCGTGCGCGACAGGAACACCTGCGGACCGCGCTGCTCGCGCCGAACGTCCATGATGTAGGCGCGGATGCGGTCGCCGTTGCGGAACAGCTCGCGCGGAATGAGCTGATCGCGCTTCACGATCGCTTCACCACGGCCGAGATCGACGATCACGTTGCCATATTCGACCCGCTTTACGACGCCGTTCACGACTTCGCCAATGCGGTCCTTGAACTCTTCATACTGATGGTCGCGCTCGGCCTCGCGCACCTTCTGCACAATCACCTGCTTGGCCGACTGGGCCGCGATGCGGCCGAAGTCCAGCGGCGGCAGCGGCTCGGAGATGAAGTCGCCGAGTTGAGCATCGGGATTGCGATGCTTGGCCTCATCCAGATCGATCTGGGCGACCGGATTTTCCACCGTCTCGACCACTTCCAGCAGGCGCTGCAGGCGGATATCGCCGGTGCGCGGATTGATCTCCGCGCGCACTTCCGTTTCCGAGCCGTAGCGCGACCGCGCAGCCTTCTGAATCGCGTCTTCCATGGCCGCGATCACGATGCCGCGGTCGATCGACTTCTCCCGCGCGACGGCGTCGGCGATCTGCAGAAGCTCCAAGCGGTTTGCACTGACAGCCATAGTCTTTTCTTCCTCCGCTCGGCCCTTGGTCGGGGCCGCGCTCAAATTGATGTCGACCGCGCGCCTCAGGCGTCGCGGGACGACCCTTCCTTGCGCGCCTTGCGCTCCGCCCTCAGCGAATCTTCGATCAGCGCGTCGGTCAGCACCAGTCGGGCATCGGAGATGTCCTCGATCGGCAGCTCGACCTCGCTCGCCCCCTCCTTGCCCTCGATGCGCAGCACGGCATTGTCGCCGCGCGCACCGATCAGGACGCCCCGAAAGCGTTTGCGCCCGTCGCGCATCCTGGACAGCTCGATCTTGGTCTCGTGCCCCATCCAGCGATCGAAGTCGGACCGGCGGACCAGCGGACGATCGATTCCCGGCGACGAGATCTCCAGGTTGTAGGCCTTGTCGATCGGGTCTTCGAGATCGAGCACCGGCGAGATCCCCTTGGAGATTTCCTCGCAGTCGTCGACCGTCATCGTCCCGTCCGGCCGTTCGGCCATGATCTGAAGCGTGCAACCGTTGAGGTTGGAGACCTTGACCCGCACCAGACGGTATCCGAGGTCGGCAAGCACCGGCTCGACGATGGTGGCGATGCGCGCATCAAGACCTTGCTCGCGCACCAGGCGCGGCTCGTCGAGCGCATCGTCCGACCCGGTCTCGGCCGGCTCGAAATCAGGTTCGATATCGTCGTGCTTGTCGGCAGCAGTCACGCGCGATCCATTGGTTCGCCTCGGCGGGGGCGCGCAGAGCGCGTTCCTGCCGAGCGTCAGAGGTGCGATCGTTCCCGCGCGGCGGCGCGAGACGATCCGGGTAAACGAAAAAGAGCGGGTGCCCCGCGGGCCCCACTCTCAGTCTGCATCGAAACGATGCCGATAGAGATGTTCGGATCGCTTACGAATATAGCGCAAACGACCCGAAACGCAAGACGACAGCGCCCGCCACTTGTGGTGGTCAGGGGCGCAGGCGCCACCCGGTCTTGAAGATCAGACGAATCACGGTGAGACAGACCGCCAGGAACACCAGCGTCATGGCGAGCGAGATCGTCACCGGCACGTCGGAGGTGCCGTAGAACGACCAGCGAAAGCCGGAAACCAGATAGACGACCGGGTTCACCAGCGTGATCTTCTGCCAGATCGGCGGCAGCATGGCGATCGAGTAGAACGTACCGCCGAGGAAGGTCAGCGGCATGATGAACAACAGCGGAATGAGCTGCAGCTTCTCAAAACCGTCGGCCCAGATCCCGATGATAAAGCCGAACAGGGAGAAGGTGACCGCCGTCAGCACCAGGAATGTCAGCATCACGAACGGATGCTCGATGCGGATCGGCACGAACAGGGCCGCTGTCGCCAGGATAATCAGTCCCAGGATGATCGACTTGGTCGCGGCCGCGCCGACATAGCCGAGCACGATTTCCAAAGCCGAGATCGGCGCCGACAGCACCTCGTAGACGGTGCCGGTGAACTTCGGAAAATAGATTCCGAAGGCCGCATTCGACACGCTCTGGGTGAGAAGCGACAGCATGATCAGGCCGGGCACGATGAAGGCGCCGTAGCTGACACCGTCGACCTCCTGGATGCGCGAACCGATCGCCCCGCCGAACACGACGAAATAGAGCGACGTCGACAACACCGGCGAAATAATGCTCTGCAAAATCGTGCGCGCCGTCCGATTCATTTCGAAGGCGTAAATCGCACGTACGGCGTGGGTGTTCATCGCCGCTCCCTCACGAGGTTGACGAAGATCTCCTCCAGCGAGCTTTGCTCGGTATAGAGATCCTTGAAACGGATTTCGGCGGCCCGCAGATCGGTCATCAGCGAGGTGATGCCGGTGCGTTCGGCCTGGGTGTCATAGGTGTAGACGAGTTCCGATCCATCCTCCGAAAGCGCCAGATCGTAACCGGCCAGTCCTTCGGGAACGGTGTCGAGCGGCTCCTGCAGGATCAGGGTCAGGCGCTTGCGGCCAAGCTGGCGCATCAGCGCGGCCTTTTCCTCCACCAGCATCAGTTCGCCGCGCGAGATGACGCCGATGCGGTCGGCCATCTCCTCCGCCTCCTCCAGATAGTGGGTGGTCAGGATGATCGTGACGCCGGAATCCCGGAGCTGGCGAACCACCTCCCACATGTCGCGGCGCAGCTCCACGTCGACGCCGGCGGTCGGTTCGTCCAGGAACAGAACCGACGGCTCGTGCGCGAGCGCCTTGGCGATCATCACGCGCCGCTTCATGCCGCCGGAGAGCGTGCGAAGCTGGTTGGCGCGCTTCTCCCACAGCGACAGGTCCTTCAGGACCCGCTCGACGATCGCCGGATCTTTCGGCTTGCCGAACAGGCCGCGACTGAAGGCGACGGTATCCTGCACTTTTTCGAACTGGTCGGTGGTGAGTTCCTGGGGCACGAGCCCGACCATTTCGCGGGCGGCCCGGAAGGCATCCACGGTGTCGTGGCCGCCGATGACGACGCGACCTTGGCTTGCATTGACCAGACCGCAGATGATGGAGATGAGCGTCGTCTTGCCGGCCCCATTCGGGCCGAGCAGTGCGAAGATCTCACCTTTTTCGATATCGAGATCGACCGACTTCAAAGCCTCGAAGCCGGTCGCATAGACCTTGGAAAGGCCACGAACGGAAAGCACGGGAGCCATGGGAACGGGTTGAGCCCTATTCTCGAGCGGCGGGACCGGAGCGCGACATCAAGCCGCGACCGGCCCCCTTATTTGGGACCGTTCAGTACAAAAATAAGAGGGGGCTGACCAGACCGGGGTGAGGAAAAGTGGGGACCGGTTTTCCGCTCGCCTCCACTCCAACGCAAAAAACAGATCGAGCACCTTCAGAGCGATGAAACCAGATGGCCGCCGTCAACCGGAATGACGGCCCCCGTCATGAAGCTCGACGCGTCGGTGGCGAGCAGCAGGAACACGCCGTCGAGCTCCTCCATCTGGCCGATGCGACGCATGGGAATCCGCTTCACCATGCCCTGCCCGGCCTCGCTTTCGAAGAAGGCGGCATTGATCTCGGTCTCGAAATAGCCCGGCGCGATCGCGTTGACCCGAATTCCGTGCCGCGCCCACTCCAGCGCCAGCGACTTGGTCATCTGCACCACGCCGGCCTTGGAGATCGCATAGGGACCGACCCCGGCCGCCACTCGCTCGCCCAGGATCGAGGCGATGTTGATCACATTGCCCGCGACGCGCTGCTCCCGCCAGCGCCGCGCGACCGATACGGCCATCAGCCAGACGCCGCGCAGATTGACCGCCATCACGTTGTCGAAATCGGACACCGACTGGTCGATCGCATGCCCCTCGGTGGCGATCCCGGCGTTGTTCACCAGAACGTCGACCCCTCCCATAGCGGAAAACACCTCCGCAAGGCTGGTCTCGATCGAGGTGTCGTCGGTCACATCCAGCTCGACCGCCAGCGCGGAGGCGGCACCGGCCGCCGTCAGCTCCTCGACGAGACCGTCCAGACGGTCCTTGCGGCGGGCGGCGACGACGACATGGGCCCCGGACCGCGCGGCAACGGTGGCAAAGTGCGCGCCCAGCCCACTCGACGCTCCGGTTACGAGCATGCGGCGTCCGGCAAGCCGGCTAGCGAGATCCATCGGGTCAAACTCCGTTCTTGTTGTTGACGCCATCTCAGATCGGGTGGGACACCCGATCGACGAAAAACGGCTTCGGATTGAAAAGCTGAAGCGACTCCCTATCGGCCAGATCGGTCGGATCTGACGGGTGGGGGCTCGAAGGCGGGCGTTTCGCCAGGGGACTGTCGCAGCCGACCGCACCGACGACAAGGGCTCTTGCGGTCGTTTTGTCCGCGAGGGAGGGAGCCACCCCTTGCCCTCAGGCCTCTAGCTCACCTCAGCGCAGATACGATCGGAGGCCAGAAAGGCGCCGATCTCCTCCCCTTTCAGGGGCAGGGTAAAAAGAAAGCCTTGGCAGCTCGTACAGCCATGTTCGCGCAAGCGCCGGAGCTGGTCCGGCGTCTCCACGCCCTCCGCCGTCACCTTGATCTCGAGCGTCCGGCCGAGTTCGACGGAGGTCTTGAGGACCGCCACCTCGAAGCGATCTGAGGCATCCGCCTGGATCACACTCCGGTCGATCTTCATCCGTGAGAAAGGAAGCATCCCGAGCACCGGAAGCGTGCAGTCTTCCGATGCGAAATCGTCGAGCGAAAATTGCACTCCAGCCTCCAGGAGCGACTGGAGCCCGGTGGCGGCTATGGCAATTTCGCTGGGCCCGACCGCCTCGGAAATCTCGATTTCCAGTTTGTGCGGCGGCAGCCCGGAACCATCCAAAATCGACAGAATCCGCGCCGAAAAGGATGGCGCCTTCAGCTCCTCCGCCGAGACGTTCATCGCAAGTCGGATGTCGTCCGGCCAGCGGACCGCCAATCGCGCAGCCTGCCTAAGGATCCTGTCGGTAAGATCCGGCATCTTGCCGAGGGCATGGGCGACGGGAAGGAAGACTTCCGGCGCAATCACGCCCAAACGGGGATGGTGCCAGCGCGCCAGCGCCTCGAACGCCTCCACCCGACAGCTTTCCAGATTCAGGATCGGCTGGAAATAGGGCTCGAACCGCCCTTCCTCCAACGCCGTCTCGAAATCCTCGCAGAGTTCCAGGTTCGACCAAAAGCCGCTTTCCAAAGACGGCGTAAAGAGCGTGAAGCTGCGCGGAAGACCGTTGGCCTTGCTTTTGTAGAGGGCGAGATCCGCACGCCGGATGAGATCGGACGAGGTCACCCCGTCCCGCTCGGCAAGGGCTGCCCCCAGAGAGGCATCGACGGCGAAGTTGACGTTGTAGATCCGCACCGGCCGATCGAACAGGGCAAAGACCCTTTGGGCCAGACCTTCGACATCGGCCTCACTGATATTTTGAACGACAATGGCGAACTCGTCGCCCCCGAGCCGAGCCACAATGCCTTCGCCCCGGCGCAGCGCGCGCTGCAGACGATGGCCCACTTCGCGCAGCACCTCGTCCCCTGCCGAATGCCCGAACCCATCATTGATGGTCTTGAAGCCATTCAGATCGAGCAGCAGGACGGCATGAACCCGGTTCGGCTCCACGGGCCTGGTGAGTGCCTCGTCCAGCTCGCCCAGAAACCGCCTTCGGTTGGCAAGACCGGTCAACTGGTCGGAATGCGCAAGGTCGTAGACGACGCGTTCGCTTTGTACCCGGCGCTGAAATTCGCGCTTGAGGTGGCGCGCCCGAAGCACGGAGATCAACACGAAGCCCGCCGAATAGATGGCGAGCAGCGCGATTTCCAGGAGATCGATGCCGTAAATGTCGATCAGATTGCGGAAGGGGACGTTCCCGAAGATCACCCAGTTGGCCGCAACCATGACGAAGCAGATGACGGAAAAGAGATAAATCGCGACATCGGACGCGATGTAGCACAGGCCGAATCCTGATTCGTCGCTGTCGGAGGCGAGCCTCACCATCGGCTCCTTACCATTTTGGCGGTCTGCCGGCCCAAGCGATGGTCTCATTCGGTTAGGCCTCCGTCCAAAGCCCGGGCACACGGTCCCGGCGCTCAGATGAGAACGGACAATCCCATAAATTTTTGAGGAGCCCAAGATCGAGGACCCGTGCCAGCGACGGGAAGTCACGCCAATCTCGGTCCGGAAGGGCTCCTCGACAGCAAACAGCCCCGCCCCGCCGAGTGCATCTTGCTGCACGTCTCGAACCGTCCCGCTTTTTACCGAATCGCGGAACGGCTCTAACGCATTGTTTTGACGCGCTTCCGGGCGGCGAACGGGGTCTCCCTTTGCCGGGAAACGCTTTGGGGCGCCGGTGCGCAGCGGTGTTTCTCCGCCGCGCACCTTCCTTGAGACCGAACCCATTGCTCCGGACTCGTCGGCCGGTGATCAGAACCGGTACCCGACCCGCAACGTTCCGGTGTGCGAGGTGAAGTCATCGCTCGCCTGCAGGCCATACTGCGCCTTGAGCTCGAGCCCGCTCTTCATGATCGCGTCGAGGCCGAGGTTCAGGTTGCCGATGATGTCATCGCCCTCATAACTCGTCTCGATCGCCGCCGCGCCGACCGGAGCACCGGCCAACCGCGAGCGCTGGGTCCAGGAGCTGTCGCTCCAGAACGTGACGCCCGCATTGGCATAAGGCCGGAGCGTGGCCATCGCCGTATCGATACGCCCGCCGATCTCGATTTCCGGCGTGAACCCGACCTGGCTGTCGTTGCTGGACTCAAAGTTCATGTTGAGCACGCCGGCACCGCTTTCGCTGTAGGCCGGCACGTTCACGTACATGAAGTCCAGATTGGCGGCCGGCCGCAGATACCAATGCCCGAGATCCACATCGTAGGCCGCCCGGATGCGGGCGGAAATGGTGTGGATATCCTGGGTCGAGCTGGCCGTAGCCGGCACGCCGGCAACGGAGACGGAGCGATCGAAGTCGTATTGACCGAAGGTGTAGCCTGCCGAAGCGGCGAGCAGCCAGTTCGGGGTCGGTTGGTACTTCAAGACGGCACCGATGGACCAGGCATCGCCGTCGCCGGAGGACTGGTGGTCATCCGCCTTGATGGAGGAGTCGGTGTAGAGCGCCGCCGCACCGACAAACCAGTTGTCGCCCAGGAACGGGTTGCCTTCCAGCGAGGCTTCGCCGCCGATCTGGATCGAGCTCTGATCCTCGTCGTAGCCGGTGATCTGCCCGTCCGAGCCGTGATCGAGGCTCATATAGGTGCCGCGCACGTAGACGCAGCTCTCTTCGCTGAGACTCGCGCTGTCACCGACGAACACCGGGCAGGAATGGATCTGGTTCTGGAAGGTCTTGGCGTTGTTCGGCGCCGTCGCCGCCGTCACCGCATTGGTTTCCGGAACGATGTCCTTCAGCGCCTCCTGATAGCCCGAGGAGGTCTGCTCGTTCATGAGCGTGACATAGTGGCTACCGAGCTGACCGAGATTGCCCGCATTCCAGTGTTGCTGCAGGTAGCTCGCCGCCGACGCGTAGTTGGAGGCATCCGACAGCTTCGACGCCGGCGTGGCGAAGTCGACACTCGACACCACGATCGACGCGGAAGTCGGATCGGGCTGTTGGAGGTCGTAGTTGACCACCAGGCTGTCGGTGGCCGTCGCCTGGCCGATATCGACCGACTGGGTCGAGGTGGCGAACGTCGCCTGGAATGGCGTCGACGGATCGAAGGTCGACGGCAGGGCCAGCACCTGCGGCGTTATGGAGCCGCCGACGAAGGCGATCGCGCCGGTCGCCGACAGGCTGTCGTTGGTCCCGGCGGCAAAGTCCATGTCGACCGTCCAGTCGGCGCCCTGGAAGTGGCTGAAGGAGCCGGTCAAAGCCGTTTGCGCGACCTTGTTGGCACCGCCGACGTTCAGAGAGCCGTAGTTCATGAAGGTCGCCTGCGCGGACACGCCACCGGCGGCATAGGTGCCGTCGCCCAGCATATCGAGGCTGGTGCCCGGCTCGAACCGGCCCCCCGGCTCGTTGGAGAAGGTGCCGCCGCGCACGAAGTCGAGATTGCCGATGATCGTGCCGGTGTTGAACACATCGATCGGCGTGGTCGCGATGATCGCAGTGCCGGACCCCGCCTGCAGCGTCCCACCCGAGAAGCTGATGTAGTTGGTCCCCTTGAAGCCGGTGTTGTTGGAGCCACCATCGACGCGGATACCCGCACCGCTATCGGAACCGCCGGTGATATCACCGTCGAAGGTGACTGAAATCACGCCGCCTGGGTTGTTCGGATCGAGGGTTCCATCTTCGAGCTGCTGACCGCTCATGGCCCAGATGCCATAGGCGTTCGAGCCCGTCGCGGAGATCGAGCCGGTCAGGTCGATGGTGACGGTGCCGCCGCTGCCGGTGGCCGACCCGAACGCGTTGCGGCGATAGGTCGTGCCGCTATCGTCGACCAGCGTCGTCAGCATGAGCAGGCCATCGTCATCCGCGGCTAGGCCGCCGCCGCCGCCGAGCGACTGGGCGACGATGCCATGGGCGCGCGAGCCGGTCGTAGAGATGGTCGTGCCTCCGCCGGACGAAGCATCCTGGATCAGGACGGCCCCGCCGGTGCCGGTGCCGGCCGGATCGTCGATGATCAGATTGTCCATGGCGCTGAGCCAATCGCTGTAGCTCATCCCCCGCGATCCGAAGCTTCCGGTGTAGCCGCCGCCACCGCCGACCGACTGGGCCACGATGCCGACCGAGCCGGTTCCCGTGGTGGTGATGGAAGAGCCCTTGGCCAGCGAAATCGTGACGTCGCCGCCGTTGCTCGCCCCATTGGCATGGCTGCCGCTCAGGCGGTGGGCTCCGGAAACGGTCGCCGTCACGAGCGGTCCCGCCGCGTCGACGGACATGCCGCCGCCGCCACCGATCGACTGTGCGATGATGCCGAACGCGGTCCGCCCGGTCGTGGAGACCGTCCCGGACTGGTTGATGGTGACGGAGCCACCATGGCCCCCGTCCGTTTGGGTCCCGCCGAAAATATGGCCGACCGTCAGATCCGTCTCGAACGGGTTGGTGCCGTTGTCCTTGACCGTGTTGAGCTCTACCGCGCCAAGCACGCCGATGCCGCCACCGGAACCGATCGACTGGGCAACCACGCCATGGGCATCCTGGCCCGAGGTCGTCACCGATCCGCTGTTGTCGACGGTCACCGTCCCGCCAACCGCGTCGGATCCCCCGCTGGCGCCGAAGGAGTGAGTGATCGAGGCATCGCCGCTGCTGGTGGCGACCGTGCTGGCCGCAAGGCCGCCGCCGCCGCCAACCGATTGCGCAACGATGCCCAAACTGCCGTGGCCGCTGGTTCCAATCGAGCCGCTATTGGCCGCCGTCACCGTGCCGCCGGTGCCGCCAAGCCCGCCGGGGCTGCCGATGGCGACATCCAGGTTGAACGTCGACGAGCTGGTGGTCGAGGCCGCGCCGGCGGAGCCACCGCCACCGCCGACGGACTGGCCGAACAGACCGAACGCACCGTTGCCGTCGGTCGTAGTCGTGCCGTCGTTCTCGACCGTCACGGTGCCGCCGTCGCCGCCGTTGCCCGACTTACCGCCGACGGTCATGCCCGCCGAATAGCTGGGCCGGATATAATTGTCGCTCGAGGACGACGAGCCACTACCTTTCGAGCCAGTCATCTTGTTCCAGGCCGAGGTCTCCGCGGCGCTCTTCATATTCGCTTTCGCACGGTTTTCGGCGCGCGCCATCATGCCGGCATCGGGCGTGTTCGCCGCCACGGTGCCGCCCGTACCGCCACCACCGCCGACGCTTTGGGCATGGATGCCGTGCGAGCCGACGCCCATGGTCTTGATGGTGGCCTTGGCGTCGTTGGTCACCTTGACCTCGCCACCGGTGCCACCGTTGCCACCGTCGGAGCCCATGGCGACTTCGACCTGAAGCCCGTCGTTGTTCTTATCGCCGGTGGCCGAGGTCGTGGCCGTCGCGTTGCCGCCCGTCGACGTACCACCGCCACCACCGATGGACTGCGCCAGGATGCCGGTGGAATCGGCGCCCGTGGTGACGAGCGTGGCTTCGTTGGTGACGATCACCGTACCGCCGTCGCCGCCAGCGCTGTCCTTGCCGCCCAGGCCGATATTGACCGCCACCGACTGGGTCGCCCGCGAGGCGTCGCCGTCCTGCGCGGACCCGGTACCGCCGGTGCCGCCGCCGCCACCGACCGACTGAGCGAAGATGCCGTAGGAGAAGAACCCGTTCGTGGTGATGTCGGCCTTGTTGTCGACGGTCACCTTGCCACCCTGACCGGTGGCCCCGCCGACCCCGCCGAGTGTGACTGAGAGAGCCACGTCAACCGCCTTGCCGCTGGCCTGGGCCGTGGCCGAGGCATTCGCCCCGGTCCCGCCGCCACCACCAAGGCTGGAGGCGGAAATTCCGAACGACTGCATGTCCGACGTCGTGATCGAGGCTTTGTTGGTGATCTTGACCTCGCCGCCATCGCCACCGCTGCCGCCGTCCCCGCCGACCGCCCAGCCGACGGAGACATTCGGCATGGCTTCGTCGAAGGCGGTGGCCTCCGACTTGTCGGTCGCCTGGCCGCCCGCCCCACCGCTACCGCCGATGCTGGCGGCGAAGACGCCGTGGGAATCGATGCCCTCCGTCTTGATCGTCGAGGTGTTGTCAATCGTAATGGTGCCACCGGTGCCACCGGTGCCACCATTGCCGCCAACATTGATGGAGATGGCAGGCAGCGCAACCGAATAGGTCGTCGCGTCCACACCGCCGGCAACACCGCCGCCGCCGCCGATGCTGAAAGCCAGGATACCCGGCGAGACGAGGCCGCTGGTGGAGATGCTTCCAGGGCTGGAACCGGCAAGCACCGTCACGTCACCGCCGGCGCCGCCATTGCCGCCGTCGCCGCCGGCGGAGAGGTTCAAGACGGCACCCGTGGAGTCAATGCTGCCACCAGAGGCCCCGCCCCCGCCTAGGCTCTGGATCCAGATACCGGGCGAAACCGCCCCTTTGGTGATGACGGTGCCTTCGTTGGTTACCGTGATGGCACCGCCAACGCCGCCCGAACCACCGTCACCGCCTTTTTCGGCGAAGGAGAGCCAACCGGACGAGCCGCCGGCCGTACCTCCGCCGGTCCCGCTCGTGTCGATGCCGGACAGCGCATTATCCAGCGGATTGGCCGCGGCCGCGGCATTGCCCCCGCCCACGCTCTGAGCCAGGATTGCCGCCGCACCGGCACCCTCGGTGCTGATCGTCCCCGTGTTCGTCAGCGTGACGCTGTTGCCGTCTCCGGCGGTGCCACCGTCACCGCCTTCGACACCGGCACCGCCGGACGCGCCGACGCTTTGCGCAAACAGCGCAATCGAATAATCGCCCTTGGTGCTGATCGTCCCGGTGTTGTGGCCCTCGACGGCGCCGCCCTTCCCGCCGTCGCCGCCGCTCTGGTAGGCGCTGGAGCTGCCGATGTCGGCGCCACCATTCGCCCCGACGCCTCCGGCGCTCTGCAACACCACGCCGGGCGAGGCATCGCCCTGGGTCGTGATGGTGCCGGCATTTGAGAACGTGACCGAGGTCTCGGAAGTGGCCGTGCTGTCATATCCGGCGCCGCCCGCGCCGCCGGACTGGCCGCCATTATAAGCCGACGTCCACCAATCCATGAAGCTTCCGGGAGACGCGCCGTTCCCGCCGACCGCCTGGACGATCGCCGCCGGGGCATTCGTCCCTGTGGTCTTAATGGAACCGGCCGAGCCGAGCGTCAGCGACGCCGTCCCGGCATCGCCGCCCGCCCCGCCGTCGCCCGGCAACTGATCTAGGTCCGCATTGTCCTGACCGCCGGTGCCGCCATCCCCGCCGATGGATTCCAGGTAGATCGCGGCGACATAATCCGGCGACGCGGAGACCTTGCCATCAACTGTGGCGGACACGGCCCCGCCGGTGCCGCCATCCGAGCCCTGCGTGGAATACTCGAATGTGTGCTCCGCCTCCGCGCCGGTCGTGCCGTCTCCGCCCTGCGAAACGGCGTAGACGACATAGGATTCGTCGCCTTCGTCCCCTCCGCTGCCCTGCAGGGTCAAGGTCGAGCCGTCCTTGAGGGTAACCGTGATATCGCCACCGCTACCGCCAGCGGAAGGCGTCGGATATTCGTAGAGATCGCGGCCGATGTGCCACCCGCCAGTGTTGCCACCGGTGGAGGTGAGATTCAGAACAAAGGATTCTTCAATATTGCCGGTGGCGGCATTGCTGCCGTTTGCGGTGATGTCACCCGCATTGGTGAAGGTGATAGAGCCGCCGTCGCCACCCGATCCCGGATACACGTTGTCCGAGCCATCGGCCCCATTGCCGCCGGTCGTCGAAATCGTAATCGGAACGTTTCCGGCCTTTGCGAAAGTTCCGTTGTTGACGATGGTGATATCCGAGCCGCTGGTTCCCGGCGCGTTCTGGCCCGGATACTGGTTGCTCGGAGCCGTCCCACCGCCCGTCGTCCCGGTCGAATATTGATACAGCCGATCGTAGGTGGAGCCTTCCGGAATGGTGCAGGAATACTCCACGCAGAGTGGCGTCGCATCCTGCGCTAAGCCCACCGAGGGCGAGGCTGCGACGACGGCCGCAACCAGGGCCGTGGACGCCAGAAGCTCACGCTTGCGCGACAACCGAACCGGCGAAGACCTACGAATTTGCATCAATTCCCCCAAAACTAGCCTGCGGCAGACGCGCAGTCCTTGCCAACCCGACGATCGGGCATCGGCCCCACCCCTGCGTCGATCGACAAGGTCGAACCGGTTCGACCCTTGGCGGACTGCCGAAAAAGCAGATCACCTTGCCCCTCAACGCCTACGCTCAGCAAGCTTTACTATTCAAGGAGATATCTATCGTAAGTATGACAGAGAACTGAAAGCTATTTCATTTTTGAAAGATATGTTTCATTCTTCGCTTGTAAAATTTTTCTCAGACTTTTTACGCACACGAGGATGCTCATCGTCTGATCAACCCCTGGTTTTAGAGAGTGCCGAGGCCGTCGAGTTCGCGAAGAAACGGAGCGAGCTCAAAACGAACGCTTGATACGACCAGACGGGCTGTTAAGCGCCATCTGCCGGCAGACCTCCCTCGACGACGATCTCCTGGGTCGCGGAAAAGCCTCGGCCCTGCACCGTATCGATCGGCAGCGATGCTCCTGTCGCCTCTTTGACCTTGGTGCGCAGACGCGACAGGAGCGTGTCGAGATTCCGGCGGCTCCTTTCCGTATCCGCGTCGCCGAGCGCCCGCAGCGCCTCTTCGCGCGTTACGACACTAGAGGGACGCAGCGCCAAATAACTAACGAAGCGCGCCTCCCGGCGCGTGAGGGAGATGATGGCACCGGTCGGCGCGGTCAGTTCCATCTCGCGAACGCGATAGACCCAAGCCACGGCCGAAGCCGATGGATGTTCTGCCCGCTTTTTTCCCGCCAAGCTGGAAATAGCCGCCGAGAGCTCCTCCGGATCGATCGGCTTCGTCATGTAAATGTCGGCACCCGACCTGTATCCGTGTACGCGATCCTCCAACGCGTCCCGCACCGACATGATTATAATTTTAATATTCGAATTCTCTGATAAATACTCAACAATGCTGAAACCGTCGTAATAGGGAAGATTGATATCGACCACCGCGACTTCGAAAATGTCGGATTGCAATTTTTGATAGAAATCCACCGCACTTTCAGCCGCCAGGGTCGAGTGACCCATAATTTCGAGGCAATCCAAAAGACTGTTCTGCAAGTCGGCGTCATCTTCGACCAGGATGACTCGAGCCACCGGCCTCACCTCTCTTCCAATACGACTCGCCAAGCCTGTTGGCCGCAACCTAATCTAACCGCGCCAGGTCAACAAAAAGATTACGACTGAACGGAGCGCGCGCTTGCGCAATGATAAACAAACCAGATCGATAGCGTATCGGCTCGCGGCCTTCGTCCTGGCCGTTTCGCTTTCGCTCTTCGCCGCGGGCTCCGCGGCCGCCGAGGTGCCGCCGGTGCGGTTCGGCGCCGACAGTGCAGAGCACACGCTCTTGGGGCATGTCGCCATCCAGCGCGATCCAACGGGCCAGCGAACACTTGCGGATGTCGTGTTCGGGACGGATCGCCTCGACTTTGAGCCCGCACCCGGCTCTCTGCTCTTTGGCTATACCCGCGACACAATCTGGCTGAAGACAACCGTCCGCCTGCCGCCCGGATTTCAAGACGATCTCTATGTCTGGTTCCGGCCGAATTTTCTCGATTCCATCGAGGTCTATGCACCCACGACAGCTGATCCGCGCGCCGCATCGGATTTCCGCATGGTCCAACTCGGCGACCATAGCAAAGCGCAGCAGAACACCTTCAGCTTCCCATTCCAGGGGGCAAAGATCCCACCACCCAACACCGACACGTTCGAACTGTTCATTCGAATCAAGACCACAAGCTCGCTGATGCTTGAAGGTTGGCTCGGCAGCTACACGGCATTCTTGAAAAACGCGATTGCCACATCGGCTTTCTTCGGATTTTCTCTGACCTTTTTTCTCGTTCTATCGGTCATTATGTTCATCAACTGGCGGCTCTCCAAAGCCCCCATCCTGCTGATCTTCTCGGCCTTTCTATTTTCTCAGTCGGTCAACGTCCTGCCGCTGAGCGGCCTCGGGCTTCACGCGCTTGCCCGCACGCTCCCCGGATTGCAGGACCAAGTCACGCAATTCGCACTCATCATCTGCCACGCCCTCGGCTTGATGCTGCTCGCCGAGCAGACCGACATTCGCAAAGGCCAGCCGATCTTCCTTTGGATCTATCGACTGTCTCTTGGCTACGTCCTGCTTGGGCTGCCGCTCAGCCTACTTGGCTATTATCGCGAATTCATATTCCAAGAATTCTTCGTCATGTTGGTGATGTTTCTCGTCTTCACCTACAAGAACGTCGCCAAGGCCTTTCAAGAAAGAGACGACGCACGAACGGCTGCCATCGCCTGCATCGTCTACGCTTTTTTCGCAATTCCCTATCACGCCGTGCTGTTGGGCTTTTTCGTACCCACCACGCGCGTCGTCGGCCTGCTCCTGCTCGGCAATTTCGTGTTCGTCTGCCTGATGTCGGTCGCCCTCATGCAGCGGACGTCGGCTTCGGAACGTCTGCGCCGTGAAAGCGAGCTGCTTCGGATCTCAAGACAGGCGGAGCGGGCTGCGATGGATCTCGCCGCAAGCCGCACCGCGGAACTCGTGACGGCAAAAGAGGCCGCGGAACGGGCCCTTGCTCAGGAACGGGCAGCCCAGGCCGAGCAGCTCCGCTTCGTCGATGTGGTCACGCACCAATATCAGACCCCTCTCGCCGTCATCCGATCAAGCGTCACGGCGCTCCGCCACGCGATCTCCGGCCGTGATGACGCCAATCGCCGTCGGATCGCCCAGATCGACGAGGCGGTGCGCCGGCTTGTCGAGATCATGGATGTCTCGCTGCACCGAAGCCGCATGGATGGCTATGCGGGACGCGCCAATCGATCGCGGGTTCCGATCGTCGCCACCCTTACCGGCATCGTCCACCGGAGCCGCGCGTTGATGCCGGAGCGGACCATCGAGTTATCGACCAAGGGTATCGGCGATGCGGACGAGGCTGCGGTCGACCCCGACATGCTCGCGATTGCGCTCGGCAATCTCATCGACAACGCGGCCAAGTTCTCCCAAAAGCAGGACGCGATCTGCCTGTCCGCCTCCCTTCGTCCGGACGCGCTCGTTCTGACGGTGAGCGACGAAGGCATCGGCATTCCGGAAGAGGACATCGCCAAGGTCGGCCAACGCTATTTCCGCGCCTCCAACTCCAGCAGCGTGTTCGGGACAGGCTTGGGGCTGCACATCGTTCAGCAGGTCGCCGCCGCCCATGCCGGCTCCCTGGAGATCCGCAACCGGCCGCAACGCGGAACGATGGTGACGCTCACCCTATCGATCGAACCGGAAATCCGTGAGCCGCTTGCCGGCGAGGATGATCGCATCGCCCCCTCTCCCACCGCCTGAGCGGGCGGGTACGCCACCTCTGTGCTTGAAAGCGGAAACCGTTTCGCCGTCCGAAAACGCGTCGAAACAATAACTTGGAGCCGCTCCGCGCGTCCGAGGAAAACGGAGCGGGTCTAGGGTCAGAACCCATGCCCTCCGGATTTATGGGTCCTGACCCTCGAAGCTGTTAGTCAAGATCCTTGCGCATGGTGGCCATGCCTTGGCGGCGGCCAAGTTCTTCGTAGCCTGCCCCGTCATAAAGACGCATGGCCGGGTCGTTATCGGTCTCGGCCTTGAGCGTGATGGAAAGCGCGCCGAGATCGCGGGCAGCCTCCTCCGCAAGCTCGGTCAAAAGCTTGCCGGCCCCTCCGCGAACCTCTTCCTCCACGAAGACGTACACCAGATGTCGCACCTCGGGACCGATCCCGATCCGAAGCGCGAAGAAGCCGACCTCTCGTCCGCTTTCGTCCACGAGATAGAAGGAAGCGTCATCCGGCTCGTTCAGCCATTTTTCCTGCCACTCGAGCGGATCGAAGGGATGCTTGGCGTTCGGATTGACCAGGGCGAGATCCGCCTCCTCAACCAGCAGACGCGACAGCGGTTCAAGGTCGAAGGGCACGTTCGGCCTCACGGTCAGGTTCGGCATTGTTCAACTCGAAGATGGAACGGTCGGATTGGATGCGGCCGGACCCTATCAAGCTGAAACGACGGCTGGCCACCCGAGAGCCAAAAATAAATTGCCTCACAAGACCCCGGCCGGACGCAAAGCCAATGAACTTTGCCATCTAATATTACAACGGAATGCCATTGA
This sequence comes from Amorphus sp. 3PC139-8, assembly GCF_040750475.1. Classification (NCBI taxonomy): domain Bacteria; kingdom Pseudomonadati; phylum Pseudomonadota; class Alphaproteobacteria; order Hyphomicrobiales; family Amorphaceae; genus Amorphus; species Amorphus sp. 3PC139-8. The sequence continues at coordinate 119,109 of NZ_JABJVY010000005.1, forward strand.
GCGGCGATTTGGCATGCCGCATCGACCGCAAACCATATCGCACCAAGGATATATCTAGACCTCCGGCAATCCGCACCTGCCGTAACGGTCGATTACTGCTCCGCCGGTTCTTCCCCGAGCCGTGTGATATTCACCGTCACCGGCCCATCGCGGCCGCGCAGCTCCAGCACGGTTCCCGGCTTCACCGGAACCCGGACGGAGCTGTCGCCCGCAAGCGTGTAGACGGTTCCGTCGACCCGGATGCGGAACGGTCCGGACGCGTTCAGGAGCATACCGACGGCACCGCCTGCTGACGGATCGCGAACCGTCGTCCAGCTTGTGGAGACCTCCACCGAGCTTGCTTCGCCAAAGCTGGTGACGCGGAGGCTGTTGGGCGCCAGAAGGCTCATCAACCCCATCTGGTTGACCCAGTAGACTCCGCCCCCGATCGCACCGAAGAAGATGATGAGGACGATCAAAAAGGCGATCCATCCGCCTCGTCCGCGCCGCCGGCGTTCCCGGTAGGGCGTCGCCAGAAGCTCGTCCGCACCCGGCACGATCGCATGGTCATCCGCTTCGTCATACGCGTCGGCGTCGTCCCAATCCGTGTCCTCGACGGGCGGTGCCTTTCGGCCGCGCGGCGCCGGCTCGACCTCCGGTGCAACGCGGTGAGGGCCGTGTGCGCGGCGCTGGGCCGATGCCCGCCGCCGTCTGGCGCGCCGTCCCTCGCCTTCGGGGGCAACCGAGTCGTCTTTCACAGGGCGAACGGCGCGCGGGGCCTCGGCCTTCCGCTCCTCCGGCGCGTCGTCAGGCACGTTCGGCGCCTCGTGGGCCTGGTCCGGCTCCGGTGAGCCGCGGCGGCCAAGCTCTCCGACTTTGCGCGTGCGGGGGCGAGCCTTTTCGTCCCGATCGGGCGCTGAAACCTTCGGCTCGTTGCGCCGCGATCCGCGATTTTCACCCGGCCGGCCGGAACGCGGCGGACGCGGCACGGTGCGCAGCGTAGCATCGCGCTGTGGCTCTTCGCGCGGTCGCGACTGCGCGCGCAACGGCGGTGGCGGCGGCAGGCCCCAATCGTCATCGTCCGCGGGCTTCTGCTCCGGCTCGGGTGCCGGGGCCTGCGGCCCAGGCCCGAGATCCGGCCACTCGTCGGCTGCGGCGGGTGGCGGCGACGGCTCTGCCGGTGCCGCGCCGCGCGCCCGATCGTCGGGCTGGATCCGCCGCACGCCCTGGGTCGGAGGCGTCTCCGTCGACCCTTCAGGCACCGACTCGGGATGCGGCGACGTCGCGGCGCCTGCCGGAGCGGCCGTATCGGTGTCGGCCATCTCCTCAAGCGGAACGGCAGAGCGAAACGCGCCACAGTAGGGACAGCTCAGCACCGGGCGAATCAGCGGCTCTCCGCAGGCGCTACAGCGATATTTGGCTGTCGTCACCAAGTCGTCTCCCGTCCGACGTCCGTATTCAAGTTGACGCGTCCTGTCTGGATCGAACGACCCAAAGAACCGCGCACGACAAAGAGCGGCATCTCCCGATTAACGGTTTAGACCCACGATCCCTGAACATCTACGCCCAATAAGGGAAATGATATGGCAGGAGCGCATGTATGGTCGAAAGGACCACTGGCCGCAGTGCCTGTTTACCCCTGTAGAAGGCCGGATGCGCAGGCAGACTCGCGTACAATCAGGGCCGCATTGCCTGCCGCAGCCCGGCGGGATCCGGCAACCCCTTCATCTGGAGTTCCGGCGTATCGCCGGCCGTATAGACCCGCAAGGTTCCCGAATCGAGCAGGCGGTCGAGCAGCGACTGGTCGATCTTCACGGTCCGGATCGACGACAGCTCGATCTCGATATGCTCCTTGGAGATCAGGCCGCGATCGAGAATGACCCGGTCGTCGTCCACCGTCAGCGTGGTTGCGCGGTGGAACAGCCACCAGACCAGCAGCGCCACGATGCCGATCCCAACCGGAATCAACACGATGCACAGAAGGAAGGTGAGCGGGCGGCTTCTGAACATCGAGGGGTGGGCGGAATAGCGCACGGTCATCGGCGGGCATGGTCCTCTGGTTTCGCGGCAGACGTGTGGGTCTCGTTTACGGCGGAAACGAGACCTTATGCCACGTTACAGAGAACCATGTGCACCTGTCCGTGACCGCCGCGCGACAGCGACGTCCCGTCGAATCAGTTCAACAAGGACAGGCCGTCGACGCGGCGCCATTCGTGCGGCGCCACCAGCCGGCGATAGGCGACCTCGACCGAATGAAGCGGCCCTTCGAGCTCGCGCCGCCAGAAAGCGAGGAACCGGTTCAGCTCGGGAAATTCGGGAGCGAGATCGTAGTCCTGCCAGAGATAGGTCTGCAGCAGGGTCGGATGGTCCGGCATACGATACAGGATCTTCGCGGTGGTCAGTCCATAGCCATCCAGCTGGCGATCGAAGGCGAAATCGGTCATCGGGCTCCCTCTGGTCTTGTGGCCGATACCGAAATGGTGCATTGCAGCCGCGGCGATGGCAAGCCAGCTTCCGAAATTATGCCTTCTAAATCAGCAAGTTAGCAGCATTCCTCTACGACTGCTGCCAACAGCCCTCCCCGCCTCGCATGCGACATGACGCGGCTGTTAGCACTTCCCACTAGCGAGTGCTAAAAATTTATGGCAGGTACCTTGATACCGGTGAGCGATCATCCCATCTCACCGACCGCACGGGGGAGCGTGCCGCGATCGGACGCCCTCCCCGTGAGGAGGAACTTGGTTCACCAGTTACAATCGCATCTGGTTCATGGAGGAACAGATCATGAAGTTCCGGCCGCTTCACGACCGCGTGGTCGTGCGCCGCATCGAGTCCGACACCAAGACCGCCGGCGGCATCATCATACCCGACACCGCCAAGGAAAAGCCGCAGGAAGGCGAAGTCGTCGCCGTCGGCCCCGGCGTCCGCAACGAGGCGGGCGAGCTTGTGGCCCTCGACGTGAAGGCGGGCGACCGCGTTCTGTTCGGCAAGTGGTCGGGCACCGAGGTGAAGATCGACGGTGAGGATCTCCTGATCATGAAGGAATCCGACATCATGGGCGTGCTGGAAGGCACCGCCGCCGCCAAGGCCGCCGCTTAAGCGCGCCTGGTCCACGCAGTCTCTCAACGGAGAACAAAATCATGGCTGCCAAGGAAGTTAAGTTTTCCACCTCCGCTCGCGACAAGATGCTGAAGGGCGTCGACGTCCTCGCCAACGCGGTCAAGGTGACGCTGGGCCCGAAAGGCCGCAACGTCGTCATCGAAAAGTCGTTCGGTGCGCCGCGCATCACCAAGGACGGCGTGACGGTCGCCAAGGAAATCGAGCTTGAGGACAAGTTCGAGAACATGGGCGCCCAGATGGTCCGCGAGGTCGCCTCGAAGACCAACGATCTGGCCGGCGACGGCACCACGACCGCGACGGTTCTCGCCCAGGCGATCGTCAAGGAAGGCGCCAAGGCGGTCACCGCCGGCATGAACCCGATGGATCTCAAGCGCGGTATCGACCTGGCGGTGGAAGCCATCGTCACCGAGCTGAAGTCCAAGGCCAAGGACATCTCCTCCAACGACGAGATCGCCCAGGTCGGCACCATCTCCGCCAACGGCGACGTCGAAGTCGGCCGCTTCCTGGCCGAGGCGATGCAGAAGGTCGGCAACGAGGGTGTCATCACCGTCGAAGAGGCCAAGTCGCTCGAGACCGAGCTCGAGGTCGTCGAGGGCATGCAGTTCGACCGCGGCTACATCTCGCCCTATTTCGTCACCGACGCCGACAAGATGCGCGTCGAGCTCGACGAGCCTTACCTCCTCATCCACGAGAAGAAGCTCTCCAACCTGCAGGCGCTGCTGCCGGTGCTGGAAGCCGTCGTGCAGTCCGGTCGTCCGCTCCTCATCATTGCCGAGGACGTGGAAGGCGAGGCGCTCGCCACCCTCGTGGTCAACAAGCTGCGTGGCGGTCTGAAGGTCGCGGCCGTGAAGGCCCCGGGCTTCGGCGATCGTCGCAAGGCCATGCTGCAGGACATCGCCGTTCTGACCAATGGCACGGTGATTTCCGAGGACGTCGGCATCAAGCTTGAGAATGTGACCATCGACATGCTCGGCAAGGCCAAGAAGGTGTCGATCTCCAAGGACGAGACCACGATCGTCGACGGCGCCGGCGAAAAGTCCGACATCGAGGCCCGAGTCAACCAGATCAAGGCCCAGATCGAAGAGACCACCTCCGACTACGATCGCGAGAAGCTGCAGGAGCGTCTTGCGAAGCTCGCCGGCGGCGTCGCGGTGATCCGCGTCGGCGGCGTCACCGAGGTCGAGGTGAAGGAGAAGAAGGACCGCGTCGACGACGCCCTGCACGCCACGCGCGCGGCGGTCGAGGAAGGCGTCGTTCCGGGCGGCGGCGTCGCACTGCTTCGCTCGCTCAAGGCGCTTGAGGGTCTTTCTCCGGCGAATGCCGACCAGAAGGCCGGCGTGGAGATGGTCCGCAAGGCCGTTCAGGCCCCGGCGCGCCAGATCGCCCACAATGCGGGCGAGGACGGCTCCGTCATCGTCGGCAAGATCGTCGAGAAGGACGATTTCGGTTGGGGCTGGAACGCCCAGACCGGCGAGTATGGCGACCTCTTCAAGATGGGCATCATCGACCCGACCAAGGTCGTGCGCACCGCCCTGCAGGACGCCGCCTCCGTCGCCTCGCTCCTGATCACGACCGAGGCCATGGTCGCGGAGAAGCCGAAGAAGGATGCCGGCATGCCGGCCATGCCCGGCGGCATGGGCGATATGGACTTCTAAATCCAAGGAGGCGGCCGGCGACCCGGCCGCCTACCAGACGGAAGAAGGCGCGGGAGCCCCTCCCGCGCCTTTTTTCGTGTCGAACTGAAAGCGGGAGAGCCAAGATCCCATTCAGCTTGGCCCCGTGCGTCAAAAGATGTCATTGCGCTCGAACAGCGTCGTTTTACCGTCCGACGCGGAAACGACGAATATTAGTTTAGAGAATTTAAAATAAATTCTCCGCCGAATTCATGAAAACAAGGGCCTCGAAGCGATGACGATCACGCGAAGGAACCTGATCAAGGCAGGCGGGCTGCTTGCGGCCTCGGGGGCGGGCCTGGGTGTTCTGGGCGGCTACCGGGCCGTCTGGGCAGCGACGCCAATGGAGCTGCGGGCCCGAAAGACGGACGCGGTCATCGATGGCGCCTCCGTGACCAAGGACGTACTGACCTGGAACGACGGACCCGAGCCGCCGGTGATCCGGGTTCGGCGCGGCAGCCGCTTCGCCGCACGGCTGGTCAACACGCTGGAGGAACCCACGACCATCCACTGGCACGGGCTGAGGATCGACAACGCCATGGACGGCGTGCCCTTCCTTACCCAGCCCTACGTCTATCAGGACGACAGCTTCGACTATGCCTTCTCCCCGCCCGACGCCGGCACCTTCTGGTACCACCCCCACTGCAACACGCTGACGCAGATGGGCCATGGGCTTGCCGGCCTCTTCATCGTGGAGAATCCGGACGACCCGACCTTCGACGATGAAATCGCGCTCAATCTTCGCGATTGGCGGCTCGACGGAAAGGGTCGCTTCATCGCCCAGTTCAAGCCGCGCGATGCCGCCCGCTCCGGCACGTTCGGTACGGTGCGCACGGCGAATTGGAAGGTCGCGCCCCAATATGACGCGCCGGCCGGCGGGTTGGTTCGGCTGCGCATCGCCATCACCGATGTCACGCGGATCTACGAGTTCGCTTTGGAAGGTGCCGAAGCCAAGGTGGTGGCCATCGACGGCAATCCCGTCCCCGTCACCGTTGACTTCGACACCATGATGCTCGGACCGGGGCAGCGGCTCGATCTCATCGTTCGCATGCCCGACGCGGAAGGCGCGACCGCCCGGCTCGTGAACAACCGCACCACCAGTCCCTACGAAATCGCGGGCTTTCGAGCGGTCGGGCAGAGCCTGAAGCGCGATCTGCGCGAGGTCGGCGTCCTGCCCGCAAATCCGGTTGCGGAGCCCGATCTCGACAACGCGGCGATCCTTCCGCTCGAGCTTTCCGCCACGGCGGAAGCCGCTCCGGCCACGGAAAGCTTCTGCGGCTCGCTCGGCTACAATTTCTGGGCCATCAACAAGGTGCCCTGGTCCGGCGACAGCCCCGATCCGCACGAACCGCTCTACGAGCTGAAGCAGGGCAAATCCTACATTCTGGAGATGGCCAACCGGACGCCGCACATCCATCCGATCCATCTTCACGGCCTGTCCTTCAAGGCCTTGGAATCGACGGAAGGGCATGTCCCGGCGAACTACACCGACACCTATCTGATCCGCCCAGACGAGCGCGTGCGACTGGCGCTCAAGGCCGACAATCCCGGCGACTGGGTGTTCCACTGCCACATCATCGAACACCAGAAGACCGGCATGACGGGCTTCTTCCGGGTGACCTGACGCCTCCGGTGCGGGAGCATCCCCCGCACCGACTGCCGTCGTCGCCCATCAGCCGGTCGGAGGATGCGCGCCCATCGCGGCGGCGATGACATCCGCGTCGCCGCTCTCGATCGCGAACGCACCGAAGCGGAATTTCCAGCCCCAACCCGTCCGTCCCCGCGTAAAAGAGAGGCGATCGAGAATCGGCCTGATCGGCGCGTGCGCGCTCGGCCACCAGTCGACGTCGCGGCGGAAGGGCCAAAAGCCCGGCCCCATCTCCACCTGGTAAGGCGCCCCCTCACGCAGCGTCCCTATGGCCGTGAAGGCTTGGAGCCGGTCACGGCCGTGAAAGGTCGTGGTCGGCGAATAGCAGATCACGCGATCGCCGGCCGCCATGCGGCGCAGCGGCGCCACCTTGCCATGACACGCCTGGACGATGCCAAGCGCCTGCCCGGTGGAAACGTGCTCCGCCGACGCAACCACGATCCAGGCGCCCTCCTCCGCGCTCATGCTCCGTTCGCGCGGGCATAGACGCGCAGCCGATGGCCATCGGGATCGTGAACCATGAAGCTCCGCCCGAAACCCAGATCCGTCGGGGGAAACGCGATGCCGACACCCTTGGCCGTCCATGCCTGGCAGATCGCGTCGATGTGCCCCGCCTCGGCAACCTGAAACCCGATTTCCGACCCGACGCCGCCATGCTCGGCCGGCGGCGTCACCGCGTCGGACCGCCATAAGCCGAGTTTGAGACCGGAAGGAAGGGCGAAGAGCGCGAAGCCGGGGCTTGCCTCCAGCGCCTCCAGCTCAAGCACGCGAGCATAGAAGCGCACACTCGCTTCGACGTCGGTCACATAGAGAATGATGATGTTCGTGTCGCTCACGGCGATCTCCTCATGCGAATGGAACACGAGGCGGACGCTAGCGGGCTAAACTGCCAATTTCTGTCAGCAATATGCAGCGAAGGCGAAGATCACGCTTCCTTCGCGTCGGTCTTGCGCGCCTTCAGCGTTTCTCGCCAGGCCTTGGAAAGGGTCGCGCGCCGGCGCGGATAGCGCGTGTCCTGAGGGACTGCGGAGGCGATGCGATCGGTGCGGAAATGTCGAAAATCCTGGCGCATCTCGCACCAGGCGGCAAGCACCCGCACGCGGTCGAAGAAGGCGAGCGCGATCGGCCAGACGACGCGGTCGCTCGCCGCGCCGCTCTCGTCGCGATAGGCCAGCGCGAGCTTCCGCTCGTCGCGAATGGCCGCACGCAGGACGGCGAGGTCGACCGTTTCGGCCGGACGCTCCATCCCCGGCCCGACCACGAGACCGGTCCGATCGAGTTCGTCCCGCAGATCGGCCGGTAGCACCGTAGCGATGCGCGCGAGCGCGCTTTCAGCGGCTTGGCCGAGCCGCGCGTCGCCCCGGTCGGCCACCCAGCGCGACCCAAGCACCAGCGCCTCGATCTCCTCGGCGGAAAACATCAATGGCGGCAGCAGAAAGCCCGGCTTCAAGACATAGCCGACACCGGGCTCGCCCTCGATCGCCGCGCCGAGCGCCTGCAGGCTGGCGATGTCGCGGTAGAGGGTGCGCAGGCTGACGCCGAGTCCATCGGCCAGCACCTGGCCGCTCACCGGCCGTCGGTGACTGCGCAGCAGATCGAGAAGATCGAACAGGCGTTCGGAGCGCGACATATCCCAGCATGCCACGCTTGTGCCGTCAGATTATGGCAGCATCATTCCGGCGAACCGCTAACCTTCGCGAACCCGCTCGGCCACCCGCCGCAACGCATCGATATCCCCGCCGGAGATGATCCGGTGGTTAGCCTCTATGACCTCCGCCGGCCAGTCCCACCAGCGGATCTCTTGAAGGGCCGCGATGGTCGGCTCGTCGAAGCGCCGGCGGACGGCCTCGGCCGGGTTGCCGGCGACGATCGTGTACGGCGGCACGTCTCGGGTGATCACCGAGCGGGCCGCGCAGATCACACCGTCGCCGATCGTCACGCCCGGCATCACCAGACAGTCCACTCCCATCCACACATCGTTGCCGATGACGGTGTCGCCCTTGCGCCCGGGAATATCGAACAGCGCCAGAATGTCGTCCCGGCTCATGTCCGGTGTCAGCATGAACGTCGCGAACGGATAGGTGGAGAAGCCGCTCATGTCGTGGTTGGCGGAGCTGGTGATGAAGCGCACGCCGTGGGCGAACTGGCAGAACTTACCGATCACCAGCTTTTCCGGGCTAAGCGGAAACAAATAGGGCGCCATATAGGCGGCATAGTCCGGCAGCACCGCGAAGTTGTGGTAGTAGCTGAAGTCGCCGACCGTAATGCGCGGATGGTCGATGACGGCCTTCAGGTGCACGGTCTGTTCCACGACCATGCCGTCGGGCATAACCATCGGATTTTTCTTATTGGGATCGAGACGGGCCACGGTCGCTTGTCCTCTGCCGCCGGCCGGATTGCCGAGGCGAGAGAGATAGCGAAATCGCTCCGGTGCCACCACCTGGCACCGTCTCTTTTCAGGCGGACTGTGCCCGTCCGAACACGGGCGTCTCGTCATGAGGCCGGGCTGCGCTCCCCAGCATCGCCCTTTTCGCCCTTCCGCGCCTGCCACTTCAACGCGTAGGCCGGCGCACTGACCTGCCAGACGAACCCGTCGGCAAGATAGTCCAGCTCCACTTCGGCCCCGAACGCGGCCGTCAGATGACGTTCGATCACGGTCGTCCCAAAACCCTTCCGGCTCGGCGCTTCGACCGGAGGCCCGCCGACTTCGCGCCAGCGGATGGTGATGCGCCCCTCGCCGGCCTCGCCTGCAGGACTTTCCGACCAATCGATGAAGACCTTGCCGTCCGGCACGGACCAGGCACCGTATTTCACCGCATTGGTGGCGAGCTCGTGCAGCGCCATGCCGATATTCTGCACCGCTTCCGGCTTGAGCGGGAAATCGACGCCGGAGATCTTCAGCCGCTCCTTGGTGTCGGTGAACATTTCCAAATGGCTGACCACGAGCTGGGTCATGGAGACCCGGGTCCAGTTCTCCGCCGTCAGCAGATCGATCGAGCGCGACAGGCCCTGCAGGCGACCGCTCACGGCGACCTGGAACTCATCCAGCGAGCTGCTCTGGCGCGCGGTCTGGCGCAACATGGCCTGAATGACGCTCAGCAGGTTCTTGGTGCGGTGCGCAAGCTCCCGCATCACGAAGTGCAGCCGGTCCTCCGCCTCCGAGCGGTCGAAAGAGGCTTCGGAGAGCGCCATCGAGACCATGTCGGCCTCGACGATGCGGGTGGAGACCGGCGACACGATCTCGCCGCGTCCCATGCGCTGGGCCATGTCGGCGATGGAGACCACGGAGTTGCGCATCTGCCGACCGAGCAGGATGGCGCCCCCGATCGAGATCAGGATCAGGACCACGCCGCCCAGGATCAGGAACCGCCAAACCGAGATCAGCGAAGCCTGCGCCTTCTCCACCGGCCCGGCGACATAGACCGTCCAGGCTCCGCCGGAGACCCTGGAATAGCCCGCCAGCACGTTCGATCCGGCAAGGGACGTACGGATCGTACCGCTGTAGCCGAACGTCTTCGACAGGATCTCCTGCTCGTAATTCTCGCCGGGGTCCTTGTCGTCGCTCGCCGCAATGATCCGGCCGGCACCGTCGACCACAACCGACGACCACCCTTCCGGCAACCCGTTCGGCTCGATCAGACGGCCAAGGGTTCCGACATTCTGGGTCAGGATCAGCGCCGCCCCGACATGCCGCAGCTCTTCGGGGAGCGGCATCGTGACGTTGAAGACCCAGTGCCCGCCAGTCCGCCCGAAAAACACGTCGGAGACTTCGATCTGACCGGAGTCCAGCGCGGATTCCAGCGACGGCTGATTCGACATCGGCTGGAGCTCGGAGCCGTAAGGCGTACGGGTGTTCAGGATCTGCTGCCCGTTTTCGTCGACCAGCAGCAGGAACATCGCCCCGGACCGCAGCACCGATTGCGTCCGGTTGTGAAAGGTCGCGAGATCGCCGTCGGCGAGCTCCTGGGCGGTGGCAAGCAGGCGCAGCGTCACCGTCATGTCGTGGAGCTGACGATCCACGGCGGCCGACAGCGCCTGGGCATCGCGCACGGTGCGCCGCTCCAGCGCCTCGCGCTCGCTGCGCTCGAGCTGATCGAGGAGAATGACGACAAAGGCCAACATCGGAAGCGCGACAGCAACCACCATCGCGATCAGATAGAAGCCGATCGTGGCCTTCGGCAGTCGACGGAAGGACCGTTTCAAAACGCGCTATACTCCGCCTGGGGTGAAACCACCAGTAAGCTTCTGACTCGTTTGGATCTTTTGAATTCGACATTTGCGATGCGGCCGCGCCGCGAACGGGGCTCAAATGTCCAATTCGATCCACTCGTCTGGCGGTGCGGTGGCGACGGGCGTCGCTTGGCCGAAGCCGTCCAGGATCGGGCATAGCCTTGATGCAGTGACGGCGAAACCGGATCAATCATGCTGGGGGACGTCCGCATTTTCATCATCGCGGCCGCAATTAACTAAGACATATCGGCAAGAGGAAGACGACGACCATTCACCGATTTCAGCCGGCGACATCGATCGCCTTGCGCCCCGCGACGATCCGCGCCACGTCGTCCGCCCGGTCGCGACCGCTGGTAAAACGCGCCGCGATCGCGAAACGTCCGGACGCAGCCGGCGTCTCGCCGGCTCGGCCGAGAACCATCGCGACCCGGCGCGCGATCGCCGGCGCCGGATCGATCCAATCGACCGGCCATGGTGCCAGCGATCCGAAGATGTCGAGAAGCAGCGGATAGTGCGTACAGGCAAGCACGATCGTATCGGTCCGCCCCCGCACCGCCTCCACGAAGCACGGCGCGATCTCCCGGCGGACATCGTCGACCGGCACCACTCCGGTGGTGGCGTAGGTCTCGGCCAGCGCCGCCAGATCCGGCGCGCCGACGAGCGTGAAATCCGCCCCCGCGCCATGGTGCGCGATCAAGTCGCGGGTGTAGTCGCGGGCCACGGTCGCCGGTGTCGCGAGCACGCTGACCAGGCCCGAACGGGACCGCGCGGCTGCCGGTTTGACCGCCGGCACGGTGCCGACCACGGGGATCGACAAGGCAGACCGCAGTGCTGGCAGCGCGATCGTGGAAGCGGTGTTACAGGCCACCACGACGGCCCGTGCGCCGTGCTCCGCCACTTGCGCGCCGACCAGCGCGACAATTCGCTCCACCAGCCGAGTCTCGTCCGTCCAGCCACCATAAGGAAAGCCGGCATCGTCGACCAGGTAGACGAACCCCTCGTCCGGCAAAAGCTCGGCGATCGCGGCAAGAACGGTGGTGCCGCCGAGGCCGGAATCGAAGACGAGGATCGGACCGGTCATTCCTCGCCGTCGTCCTTTGTCGCGCGATCGCGGATCGGCCGACCGCGCCGGCCCTCCAGATGCGCCACGACGCCGCGCAGTAGATGAACCTGGGTCTCGGTGAGGCCGGCATCCTGCAACAGCGTGCGCAAGTTGCGCACCATCACCGGGCGCATTTCCGGCGGACGGAAATAGCCGGTGGGCTCCAGCGCCGCCTCCAAATGCTCAAACAACCCGACCAGTGCCTGTTTGGAGGCTGGCGGCGCCGTCGGAAACGCCTCGAACGGCAGAGCGGCCCCGGTCGCCTGCCGCCGCCACTCGTAGGAAAAAAGAAGCACGGCCTGGGCGATGTTGAGCGAGGCGAAGCGCGGGTCCACCGGATAGGTCACGATCGCATCGGCGAGCGCCACCTCGTCGTTGTTGAGGCCCCAGCGCTCGCGACCGAACAGAATGCCGGCGCGGGTGTCGGCGGGAAGCGCCAAGGCGCGCGCCGCCGCCCCTTCCGGCCCTAGCACAGGCCGATGGAAGCCGCGCGCCCGGGCGGTGGTGGCGAGCACCAGGCCGAGATCGGCGATTGCCGCCTCGGTGGTCTCAAACACCCGCACCCGCTCGATCACGTGCGCAGCGCCGGAGGCGGCCGCGACCGCCTTCTCGCTTGGCCAGCCATCGCGCGGGTTCACCAGCCGCAGATCGTCGAGGCCGAAATTGGCCATCGCACGGGCCGCAGTTCCGATATTCTCGCCGAGCTGCGGCTCGACAAGCACGACGGCAGGCGGAACGGCGGTCGCGGGTTCGGCGGAATCGTCGGTGGAGGCAACGGAATCGGACATGGCCGGGATCATAGCGATCCCAATCGTGGCGGAAAGACGGTCGCTCCACCGTAGTCCACCTCTCCTCTCAGGAAAGCGCCAGAATCCGCAAAGGAGAGGCGTTCGCAGCGGATTCGCGTCGTGCGTTTCTTCACATTTGCGAAGTCATGACCTAGAAGGACGGCCGTACCCATAGTTACAGCGTGCGATCGGCCGGCCGTGCCCTTTCCGCCGGCGGCGCGGTCCCTCCCTCAGGCCTAAAATCGAAGGTCCGTTCCACGATGGCAAAGATCAAAGTCGCAAACCCGGTCGTCGAGCTCGACGGCGACGAGATGACCCGGATCATCTGGCACTACATCAAAGAGAAGCTGATCCACCCCTATCTCGACGTCGACCTGGAATATTACGACCTGTCGATCCAGAAGCGGGATGAGACCGACGACCAGATCACGGTCGATGCGGCCAACGCGATCAAGAAGCACGGCGTCGGCGTGAAGTGCGCCACCATCACGCCGGACGAAGCCCGCGTGGAAGAGTTCGGCCTGAAGCGCATGTACCGCTCGCCGAACGGCACCATCCGCAACATCCTCGGCGGCGTGATCTTCCGCGAGCCGATCATCTGCCGCAACGTCCCGCGCCTGGTGCCGGGCTGGACCAAGCCGATCATCGTCGGCCGTCACGCCTACGGCGATCAGTACCGCGCGACCGACTTCAAGTTCCCCGGCAAGGGCAAGCTGACCATCAAGTTCGTCGGCGAGGACGGCCAGACGATCGAGCACGAAGTGTTCGACGCGCCGGGCTCCGGTGTCGCGATGGCGATGTACAATCTCGACGAATCCATCAAGGACTTCGCCCGGGCCTCCTTCAACTATGGCCTGATGCGCAATGTCCCGGTCTACCTCTCCACCAAGAACACCATCCTCAAGGCCTATGACGGCCGCTTCAAGGATCTGTTCCAGGAGATCTTCGATGCCGAGTTCAAGGCGGAGTTCGACAAGAAGGGCCTGACCTACGAGCACCGGCTGATCGACGACATGGTCGCGGCCTCGCTGAAGTGGTCGGGCGGCTATGTCTGGGCCTGTAAGAACTATGACGGCGACGTGCAGTCCGACATCGTGGCCCAGGGCTTCGGCTCGCTCGGCCTGATGACCTCGGTTCTGATGACGCCGGACGGACAGACCGTCGAGGCGGAAGCCGCCCACGGCACGGTCACCCGCCACTATCGCCAGCATCAGCGCGGCGAGGAGACCTCGACCAACTCGACCGCCTCGATCTTCGCCTGGTCGCGGGGCCTCGCCCACCGCGCCAAGCTCGACGACAACGACGATCTGAAAACCTTCGCCGAGACGCTGGAGAAGGAAACCGTCGGCGCGATCGAAGATGGCTACATGACCAAGGACCTGGCCCTGCTCGTCGGTGCCGACCAGTCCTGGCAGTCGACCACCGGCTTCCTCGACACGGTGTCCGATCGCGTCGCGAAGACCATGGGCATGTAGGCCCTTTCAAATACTGAGCGATACGAAGGGCCCTCGCCGCCGGCGGGGGCTTTTTTTGTGTGCTTAGAGCGTTTCCAGGCCAAGTGGAAACCGGTTGGCCGTCCGGAAACGCATCGAAACACTACCTTAGACCCTCCCTATGTGTCCGAGAAAAGCGGAACGGGTCTCGCCCACGCGGGCACCGAACGACGGAGATAATTCGCTCAGCAAGAGCGCGGCACTGGAAATGGACAGCCGGCCGGAAATATGGTCCGAAAACGATGGGTGGATTGCCACCGCGATCGAAAGGGGAGATGGACCGATGAGCGAGCGCAGCGCATTCAAGCCGGTTGACCGCGAGACGGCGGGCACGCTCTCGGCGGCCGAAGCGATCCAGTATCACTACGACAACGAGACCCGTTTCTTCTCGTTGTTTCTGGATAAGACCCTCTCTTATTCGGCGGCGCGCTTCCACGTGCCCAACAAGGCCGAACCGGCCCTCGACAATCTCGAGGACGCGCAATGGGCCAAGATCCGCTTCCATCTCGACGCTCTACAGTTGAAGCCCGGAGCGCGCATTCTCGATGTTGGCTGCGGCTGGGGGGCGATCCTGGCGGCCGCAGTCACCGAATATGAAGGTCGCGGCGCCGTCGGCCTGACGCTGTCGAAGGACCAGCGCGACTATATCGAAAGCCGCGATCTGAAGGGCGTCGAGGTCCGACTGGCCGATGTCTATGAAGCAGAGCTGGATGGTCCGTACGACGGCATCGTCTCCGTCGGCGCGTTCGAACACTTCGCCCGCCCGGCCATGGACAAGGCCCAGAAGATCGAGGCTTACACCAAGTTCTTCGAAATCTGCCACGCCAACTTGATGCCGAATGCTCTCGTTTCGCTTCAAACCATCGTCTGGGACACGCCGACCTTCGAAGAAGCCAAGAAGTGGATCCCGGAAACCGTGTTTCCGCAGTCCGACATCCCGTTCATCGACGAAGTGGTGACGGCGAGCCACCCGCTGTTCCGGCTGGAATATCTGGAGAACCGGCGCGAGGACTACATACTCACGCTCGATCAGTGGGTGAAAAACCTGAAGGCCAAGAAAGACGAGATCGTCGCGGAGTGGGACGAGGAGAAATACACTTTCTTCGAGCACTATCTGCGCAATTCCAAGCTCGCCTTCGCCCGGCGCAAGAACGCCCTTTCGCGTTTCGTGCTGCGGCGGCGCTAGACAGCGTTTCCAGGCCAAGTGGAAACCGGTTGGCCGTCTGGAAACGCGTCGAAACAAGAACCTAGATCCGCCCCGCAAGTCCGAGAAAAGCGGAACGGGTCTAGGTCATGAACCCATAAATCCAGACGTTCCGGGCGGAGAAGACGCCGGCTCCGCGAACGGTTCGGCAGCGTCTCGCGGCCGGGCGTGTCGATTGGTGACGGCGCGCAAGCGGAGGAGTAGTCTTTTCCCGCAACGCCGCGCGTTCGCGAGCCGACTTCAGGGTCAAATGCGACCAACCGACGCTCTCGCTTGGTCGTGTTCTTGCGATTGGCTCCTCCGTTCGCGATGCGACAGATCGGGCAAGACCTGCCCGCTTGCACCTTGGGGAGCCTTTACATGCCGTCGTTCAAGATGTCCCGCCGGACCCTGCTGCAGACAGGAACCGCCCTTGCCGGTACCACGCTCCTGCCGCGCTTCGCTTTCGCGCAAGGTGGCGCCGGGGGCCGCTTGGTCGTCGCCGCCGATTCCGAGCCGCGCAACCTCAACCCGGCCATGGTTGCGTCCAACAGCGTCTTCTTCATCTCCAGCAAGGTGATCGAGCCGCTGGCCGAGGCCTCCTACGACGGGCTTTCGCCCCGGCTCGCCGCGAGCTGGGAGGGCTCGGAGGATGGCTCCACCGTGACCTTCAAGCTGCGCGACGGCGTGACCTGGCACGACGGCAAGCCGTTCACCTCCGCCGACGTCGCCTTCTCCGCGATGGAGGTCTGGAAGCCGCTGCAGAATATCGGCCGCTCCGTGCTTGCCAACCTGGAGAGTGTCGAGACGCCGGACGACACCACCGCCGTTTTTCACTTCTCCAAGCCGATGCCGCTGCAGCTCATGCGCAACGCGCTGCCGGTGGTCACCTCCGTGCTGCCCAAACACCTCTATGAAGGCAGCGACATTTCGGCCAATCCGGCCAACACCAATCCGGTCGGCACCGGGCCGTTCAAGTTCGGCGAATACAAGCCCGGCGAATATTATCTCCTGACCAAGAACGACAGCTATTGGGGCGCAGGCGAGCCCAAGCTCGACCAGATCATTTTCCGCATCCTGCCCGACCGTGCCGGTGCGGCGGCAGCGCTCGAGGCCGGCGAAATCCAGCTCGCTGCCTTCTCCCAGGTGCCGCTGGCCGAACTCTCGCGGATCAAGGACGTGCCGGGTCTCGAGGTCATCACCAAGGGCTACGAAGACCTAACCTATCAGTTGATCATCGAGATCAACCACCGCAACGAGATGCTGTCGAACTTGAAGGTCCGCCAGGCGATCGCGCACGCGATCAACAAAGCCTTCGTAGTCGACACCGTGTTCCTGGGCTATGCGGAGGCCGCCACCGGTCCGGTGCCGCACAATTCCAAGGAATTCTATAACCCGGACGTGCCGACCTACGCCTTCGACGTCGACAAGGCCAACGCGCTGCTGGACGAGGCCGGCTATCCGAAGAAGGACAGTGGCACCCGCTTCTCGCTGCGGCTGTTGCCCGCGCCCTATTTCTCCGAGACCCGCGGCTTTGGACAGTATCTGCGCCAGGCGTTGGCCGCCGTCGGTATCGAGATCGAGATCGTCAACAACGACACCCCGGCCCATCTTACCGCGGTCTACAAGGACCACACCTTCGACCTCTCGGTCGGGGCCGCCGTGTTCCGTGGCGATCCGGCGATCTCCACCACCATCCTGGTCCGCTCCGGCATCCCCGACGGCGTGTTCTTCTCCAACCAGGGCGGCTACGCCAACGAGAAGATCGACGCGCTCATCGACGAGGCGCTGGTGACCGTCGACACCGACAAGCGCACCAAGCTCTATGACGAGTTCCAGGTGCTGGTGGTGGAGGACCTGCCGCTGATCAACGTGGCGGAATGGAGCTTCACCTCGGTCGCGAGCGACACCGTGGAGAACATCGCCAACAACCCGCGCTGGGTCGTCTCCAACTGGGCCGACACGGCGCTGAAATCCTGACCGGACAGGTGCTCGCCAGCGGGGGAGCGGACCTCTCTCCCCCGCACCCACCCGAGATCACATACATCGACGGACACCATGCAACGCACTTGGCGGCTGATCCGGCGCCGGGCGGTTAGCAGCATCCCCGTGCTCCTGATCGTTGTCGTCGGCACGTTCCTGATGATGGAGCTCGCCTCCGGCGACGCCGTCGATGCCTATTTGGTTTCGCTGGGCGGCGGCGACGCCGGGCTTGCGGAGAGCCTGCGCCAGAGCTACGGGCTCGATCAGTCCGCCGTCGCCCGGCTTCTGCTCTACGTCACCTCGCTCGTCCAGTTCGACCTCGGCTGGTCGGTCGCCTTCAACCGGCCGATCCTGGACGTCATCCTGGAGCGGCTGCCGAACACGCTGTGGCTGATGGGAAGCGCCACCGCGCTCGCCTTCTCCCTCGGCTCGCTGCTCGGTATCGTCGCCGGCGCCCGACCGGGCAGCATCCTGGACCGCTCGCTGTCGGCCGGCTCGTTGGCGCTCTATGCCGTACCGAGCTTCTGGCTCGGCCTGGTCCTGAGCCTCGTCTTTGCGGTTCAGCTTCGCTGGTTTCCGACCTCCGGGATCGAAACGATCGCCTCGGGTAAGACCGGCCTTGCCCGCGCGCTCGACATCGCCTGGCATCTGGTGCTGCCGGTTTGCGCACTCGGCTTTCTCTATCTTGCGCTGTTCCTGCGCATGATGCGCGCAGGCATGGCGGAGGTCTGGCGCCAGGACTTCGTGCTGGCTGCGCGCGCAAAGGGGCTTGCGCGTCAACGCATCGTGCTGCGTCACGTTGCGCGCAACGCGCTGCTGCCGCTCGTCACCGTGCTCGGCCTGCAGTCGGCCACCATGCTCGGCGGAAGCGTCGTGATCGAAAGCGTGTTCGCCATCCCCGGCTTCGGCCGGCTTGCCCAGGAGGCGGTCGCCGCCCGCGACACGCCGCTCCTGATGGGCATCATCGTGGTCTCCGCCGTGCTGGTGATCCTCGTGAACCTCCTGGTCGACCTCGCCTATGCCTGGCTCGATCCCCGCGTCGGCAGCGGGGAGGCCTCGGCATGAAGCGCTTTCTCGCCCGGTTCATCCGCTCGCCCGAGGGCGTCGTCGGCTTCATGCTGCTTGCGGCGATCGCGCTCACCGCGCTTGCCGCGCCGATCGTGTTTCCCAGCGATCCGCTGGCGATCGCCGGCCGGCCGCTGCTGCCGCCGTTTACCGACCCGCGCTTTCCGCTCGGCACCGATCAGCTCGGCCGCGACCTGCTGGCAGAGCTGATGCACGGAGCGCGGACTTCGCTGATGGTGGGCCTAGCGGCGGCGGCCGTCGCGATCGTCGTCGGCTCGCTGATCGGCACGCTCGCGGGCTTCTTTGGCAGTCTCGCCGACGAGGCGTTGATGCGCGTGGTCGACGCCTTTCAGATCGTGCCGGGCTTCCTGCTCGCGCTCGCCTTCGTCAGCGTCACCGGCCCGTCGCTGGGCGTGATCGTCACCGCGATCGCGCTGGGTGCCTGGCCGGGCCCGGCGCGCCTTGCCCGCGCGGAGGTGCTGTCGATCCGCGAGCGCGACTATGTCGCCGCAGCAAGGGTGATCGGCATGCATCCCGCCGAAATCGCGGTCAAGGAGATCCTGCCCAACGCGCTGCCGCCGGTGCTGGCCTTGGTCTCGGTGATCGTGGCAAGCGCGCCGTCCTGATCGAGGCCGCCCTCTCCTTCCTGGGCCTCGGCGATCCCAACAGCGTCACCTGGGGCTCCATGATCGCGGAGGGGCGCAACATGCTGCGCTCCGCGCCCTATCTCTCCGTCGTGCCGGGCATCGGCCTCGTCTTGGTCGTTCTCGGCGTCTACCTGTTCGGCGAGGGGCTGGTGGAAAGCCTCGCCCACCGCCGGAGGCGCGCATGAGCGCGCCGCTCGCCGCCGTCCGAGGCCTCAGCGTCACCTACCGCGCCTATGGCGGTCGGCACATCGCTCTGCAAGGCATCGATCTCGACCTCAAAGCGGGCGAAAAACTCGCCATCATCGGAGAAAGCGGATCGGGCAAGAGCACGTTCGCGCTGGCGCTCGCCGGCCTGCTGCCCTTCGAAGCCATTGTTGGCGGCACCGTCGACTGGCCGGCCCTCGGCCACCGCCCTCAGGCCGGCAAGGACATCGGCGTGGTGTTCCAGGACCCCGGCTCCAGCCTCAACCCGGTGCTTCGGATCGGCGAGCAGGTGGCGGAAGGCGCGCGCCGCCATCTGGGCCTTGGCCGGCACGCGGCGCGGGAGCGCGCCCGCGACCTGCTCGCCCGCGTGCGGATCCCCGATCCAGATGCCGCGCTGAATGCCTATCCGCATCAGTTTTCCGGCGGCCAGCGCCAGCGTATCGCGATCGCCGGGGCCATCGCCGCCCGGCCGAGCCTACTGATCGCCGACGAGGCGACCAGCGCGCTCGATACCGTGGTGCAGGCGGAAATCGCCGCCCTGCTCGACGAGCTTGTGCGCGAGGATGCCATGACGCTCCTGTTCGTCACCCATGACATCGCGCTGGCGGCAACCCTGTCGGACCGGCTCGCCGTGTTCCACGACGCCCGCCTGGTCGAGATCGGCGCAACCGCCGACGTGATCCGGACCCCGCGCGAGGACTACACGCGCGCGCTGATCGCGACCCATATCGACTTCACATCGCCCCGGCTGGTCGGCGAGGTAACGCCATGACCAACGCGGCACTGCTCGCCGTCCGTAACCTCGCAAAGACCTACCAGAGCCGTGGCGGCCGCGTGACCGGTGTCGCCGACGTCTCGTTCGATCTCCATCGCGGCGAAACCCTCGGGCTCGTCGGCCCCTCAGGTAGCGGCAAGTCGACGCTCGCCCGTGTGTTGATGCGCCTGACCGAACCCGACAGCGGCACGGTCCACCTCGACGGCGAGGACTGGCTGGCGCTGTCTGCCGGTGCCCTGCGCGCCCGGCGCGGCACGATCCAGATGGTGTTTCAAGATCCGCTTGCCGCGTTCAATCCGCGCGCCACGATCGGCGGCGCCTTGGCCGATCCGCTGCGGATCCACGCCGTCGTCCCTCGCACCGAACGTCCGCGCCGGATCGGCGAGCTTCTGGAGCGAGTGGGCCTGCCGGCAGCGCTCGCCAAGCGGCGCATTCACGAGGTTTCCGGCGGCCAGCGCCAGCGCGTGGCGATTGCCCGGGCACTCGCCACCAATCCCCGCCTGATCGTGCTCGACGAGGCGGTCTCGGCCCTCGATGTCTCGGTGCGCGGCAAGATCCTGATGCTGCTGGCCGAGCTGCAGGCGCGCGAGGGGCTCGCCTACATTTTCGTCGGCCACGACCTGGCGGTGGTGCGAGTGATCTCCCACCGGGTGGCCGTCATGGACAAGGGCCGGATCGTCGAGACAGGCCCCGTCACGGACGTGGTTGCCGATCCCCAATCGGAGACCGGCAAGGCGCTCGTCGCCGCGACGCCGCGGCTTTTCTGAGCAGATATGAGTTAGTGCCGGACCATGCCGGCATCGACGTTGATGGTCTGGCCGGTAATCCAGCGCGCATCGTCGGAGGCGAGGAAGGCCACCACGTCGGCGATGTGCTCCGGCTGGCCCTTGCCCTTCACCGCCTGCAGCATTTCCACGAACTCGAATGCCTCGTTGTGCGGGCTTTCCTTGACGCCGTCGCTTTCGATCAGGCCGGGCGTGACCGCGTTGGCGGTGATGCCGTGGGCGCCGAGCTCGGTGGCAAGCGCGCGCATGAAACCGATGACGCCGCCCTTCGCCGCCACATAGGCTGCCATGTTCGGCGTGCCGGCAAAGAAGGTGTTGGACGAGATCGAGATCACACGGCCGGGCTTCTCTTTCGCCCGCATCTGGTCGGTCGCCGCGCGCGTCACCAGGAAGGTGCCGGTCAGGTTGGTGCCGATAATGGTCTGCCAGTGGGCGAGGTCGACATCGTCCCAGGCCACGAAGGGCACGATGCTGGCGTTGTTGACCAGAATGTCGATCCCACCCGTTTGATCGTCGATCGCCTTGAACAGGGCAGCCACGGAGGCTGGGTCCGACACGTCGCAGGCAATCGCGATCGCGCCCTTGCCGATTTCGTCCGCCACCACCTTGCCGCCGGCCTCGTTGAGGTCGGCGACGATCACCTTGGCGCCGTCCGCCGCCAGCCGCTTGGCAATCGCCTTGCCGATGCCTTGCGCCGCGCCGGTTACCAGCGCGGTCTTGCCCGCCAGTCTGTCGCTCATTCTCGTCGTCCCTTCTGGTTGTTGTGTCAGGCTTCTGCGTCGATGACGGCGAGTGCCGCGTCGATGCCGTCGCCGGCCTTGAGCTTGCCGCCGAGCGCGTTGACGGCGCCGGTATAGGCGGTGAGCGCCGCGATGGCGTAGATCGGCTGGGCGGTCGGCCCCATGTGACCGATCCGGGTAAGCTTGCCGCTGGTTTCGCCGCGCCCGGAGGAGAACACCACGCCGTAGCGCTCCCTCGCCGTCTGACGCAGCACCGCCTCGTCGATGCCGGCCGGCGTCTTCACCGCCGTGGTGGTCGGCGAGGCGATCTCGT
The DNA here is from genome assembly GCF_040750475.1 of Amorphus sp. 3PC139-8. Taxonomy (NCBI): domain Bacteria; kingdom Pseudomonadati; phylum Pseudomonadota; class Alphaproteobacteria; order Hyphomicrobiales; family Amorphaceae; genus Amorphus; species Amorphus sp. 3PC139-8. The sequence continues at coordinate 140,837 of NZ_JABJVY010000005.1, forward strand.
CGCTCACCGCCCAGATCTCAAGCCCCATGGCGCGCAGGCCCGCGCGGGTCGCCCGCGCCGTCAGACCATGTCGCGCCCAGACCTTCTCCGGCCCTTCGGCAAGGTACAGGTCGAGGGCGGCATCGAGGCCGTTGATCTCCGCCACCGACGGCGTGAACGGGAACGGCTTCTCCCGCGACCAGGCATTTTCCCAGTCGACGATCGACAGCATCGAGGCGCGCGGCGCGGCCGGGTTCGCCTTCATCTTCTCCCAAGCGCGATGGCTTACCCCCAGAAGCGTCAGGCCCGGCGCGCCACCGAGACACTTGTTCGGGCCGGTGACGAAAATGTCGGCATGGCAGGCCTCGGGATGCACATCCATGCCGGCAAACGACGACACCGCATCGACGATCAGATAACCGCCATGGGCGGCGACCACAGCGCCGATTTCGGCGATCGGGTTGATCGTCCCCGACGGCGTGTCGTGATGGCAGGCCGAGACCACGGTGATCTCGGGATGCGCCTTCAGCATCTCCGCCACCGCCTCCGGCGAAATCGCCTCGTTGTAGGGGACCTCGATCTCCAGAATGTTCGGCGAATAGCGCGCCGCCCAATAGCCGAAGCCCTTGCCGTAAACGCCGGAGGCGAGGTTCAGGACCGTGTCTTCCCGCGTGATCAGCGAGGCGGCGGCCGCCTCCAGCCCGAGCACCGGCTCGCCCTGCTGGATCACCGGCTTGTTGGAGAGGCGCATCGCCTTTTGCGCCTTTTCCACCACCTTCTCGTAGAACCCTTGGAAGGCCGGGTCGTAATCGTAGAGCACCGGTCGGCCGAGGCCCTGCAAAACTTCCGGATAGGCGTTGACCGGCCCCGAGGTCAGGGTGATGACCGGAGGCGCGTCGTTCGAATACCGCATCGTGTTCCTCGTTCTTTGGGCATTGGGCCATTCGTCGGTCGGACCCTGCTAGAGCCGTTCCGCTTTTCATTGAGTCGCCGAACAGCTCTAACCCTTTGTTTTGTCGCATTTCCGGACGGCGAACCGGTTTCCACTTCGCCTGGAAATGCTCTAGCCGTAATAAAGGGTGCCAGTGCGGTAGGTTTTGAAGTTCTCCATGTCGTGGGAGTAGAACAGCTCCGCGTCATGCTCTTCGGCGAGCTGCTTGACCCGCAGCATCGACTGCACGCCGGCGACCGGATCGATGTGGAACGAGGCTTGGCACAGCGTCTCCAGGCTCTGCTGGGTGTAGGCGGCGTCGATCGTGAACAGGATCGGGCGCCGGTTGGCGAAGTGCACCATCAGGCTGTAATGGCCGATCGAATGACCCGGCGTGAAATAGAGCTTCACGCCCTTGGCGAGCTCCACGTCGCCCTCGATCCCCTCGAAGGCGGAATTCTGAACCGTCGTTCCTGCCAGGAGCTGATCGGTCATGCCGCGCGCCTCGGCAGCTTCCGCGGAAAAGCTCACGTCGGAATAGCCGAGCTTTTCGAACGGCTGCGGGTTGCAGGCCTGGGGCACTTCCGACTTGTGGCAGATCTTCTTGGCGTCCGGCAGGTACTTGTTGCCGCCGCAATGGTCGAAATGGAAATGGGAATTGAAGACCACGTCGATGTCCTTCGGCTCCAGCCCGATCTGCTTGAGCGCGCCGGGAATGGTCTGGTCCGCCGTCTGGATCGGCTTTTCGAAGGGCAGCACCTTCTGGACATGGTCGTAGTCGAAGCCGGTGTCGATCAGAAAGCGGCCTTCGGCGTGCTCCACCAGGATCGAGTAGACCGGAAACCGGATCTCGCCGCCTGGGCCCCTGTTCCAGAAGACGTGGTAGCCGTCGAGCACCAGCGAACCGCCGTCGAGCAGGTAAACCTTGGTGTCAGACATTGGGTTCCTCCATTCAATGTCGGCCCGGTGAGACAGGGCGAGGGTTTCGATGGTCGGGTCAGCGGGCGCCCCGCTCGTAGGGAAGTCCGAGGGCGGCGGGCAGGCTGGAGCGGCGGCCGAAGGCCACCAGCATCACCATCACCGCCAGGAACGGGATCATCTGGATCACGTCGGTCGGGATATTCACGCCGGCGACCTGCAGCGCCGTCGTCAGCGCCAGGCACAGGCCGAACACGAAGGCGCCGATCAGCACCCAAAGCGGATGGCCGCGCGAGAGCATCGCCAGCACGATCCCTAGGAAGCCGGAGCCGTTGGTGATGAAGGGCACGAACAGCCCCGCGCCGACATTGGCAAGATACGCCCCGCCCAGGCCGGCGAGCGCCCCGGTCACCATCACGGCGAACGCGCGCGTCGCGACGACGTCGACGCCCGTGACATCAAGCGCGGCCGGTTTGTCGCCCGCCGCCTGCAGATTGAGGCCGAGCTGGGTGCGCCGATAGACGAACGCCATCACTGCCACCAGCGCGACGGCGATGTAGACGATCAGATGATGGTTGAAGAACGCCGGCCCGATCACCGGCAGATCCGACAGCACCGGGATCGACACCGGCTCGGCTGCCGGCAGCCGCGGATAGGTGCGGGAGAACTGGAAATGGTGGAGCAGCGCGGTCAGGCCCTCGAAGCCGAGCGTCAGCCCGATGCCGATCACGATCTGATTGAGGCCGAACCGGACGCACAGGATCACCATGATCAGCGACACGACCATGCCGCCCGCCATGCCGGCGAGGAAGCCGAACCACATGGAGTTGGAGAGATAGGCGCCCAGGAAGCCGGTATAGGCGCCGAAGATCATCATGCCTTCGATGCCGATATTGAGGACGCCGGACTTCTCCGACATCTGTTCGCCGAGGCCCGCCAACAGAAGCGGCACCGCCGCCGTCACCGCACCGAACAGAAGCGCTCCGAGAAAGACGGTCGAGACCAGATCGCCCATCGCCCCTACCCCTTCGCCTTCTTGTGACGATGGTCGATAAATTCCGCGATCGCGAGCACGATCAGCACGATGGCGACCAGAACCAGCGTGAAGTCGTTAGGCACGCCCATGCGTCGCGCCGCGCTCTCGCCGCCGATGGAGAGCACCGACAGCAGGAACACGAAGCCAATGGCGGCGAAGCCGTTGAAGCGCGCCAGGAACACCATCGGGATCACGGTCAGCGCGTAGCCGGGATTCCAATCCGCCCGCACATTGCCCTGAACGCCCAGCACCTCCAGCGCACCGGCCATCCCGCACAGCCCGGCGGAGATCGCGAACACCGCCACCGTCAGAAGCGGCACGTCCAGCCCGGCATGAACCGCCGCGCGCGGATTGGCGCCGACGATGCGCAGCTTCAGGCCGAACGACGTGCGCATCATCATGACGTGGACGGCAACGATGGCGATCAGAGCCAGCACCAACCCGCCGGAAATCGTGGTGTCGAACAGGCGCGGCAGCCGGTCGGCGACGGGCAGCGTCCGGGTCTGGGGCACCGTCGTCGCCGGATCGAGGAAGATGAGCTTCACCAGCACATTGGCGAACGACGCGCCAAGAAAGGTCATCATCAGCGTGGTGATGATCTCGTTGACGCCCTGATAGGCCTTGAGCAGCGCCGGTACCAACGACCACAGCATCGCCACCAGCGTCGCCACGACGAAGGCGATCAGCAGGGTCGCCCAGGCGGGAAGGACGGTGATCACGACCGGCGCCGTTGCGGCAGCCGCAACCGCACCCAGCAGGAACTGGCCGTCCCCGCCGAGATTCCAGATGCCCGCCCGGAACGCGACGATCAGCCCGGCGGCGAGCAGGAGCAGCGGTGCCATCCGCGTCAGCGTCTGCTGCACGCCGGTGGGCGACAAGAGCCCGCGCTCGACCACGTAGGTGTAGTAGCGCAGCGGGTCGATCCCGAGCGCCAGCAGCAGCAGTCCGGCCAGCGCCAGCGCGACCACGACCGGACCAATGGTCATGGCGAGCCGCTTGGCGAGCGGCCCGAGCCACGACGGACCACCACCCGTCGACGTGCCGGTTTCGGGATCGGCGGAGAGGCTTTCGCTCGTCATGCGTCCAATCCGATCATCAGCCGGCCGACCTCGGTGCGCGCCTCTTCGCCGTAGTCGACGATGCCGGCGATCCGCCCGCTCTCCATCACCGCGATCCGATCGGCGAGGCTCAGGAGCTCCTCCAGATCGGTGGAGATCACGATCACGCCCTTGCCCTGGCGGGCGATCTCCAGGATCCGCTCGCGGATCGTCAGCGTGTTGGCGAGATCGAGCCCGTAAGTCGGCTTGTTGTAGATGACGAGCCGGGCGCCTTCCGCCAGTTCGCGCGCCAGCACCACCTTCTGGACGTTGCCGCCGGAGAGCTGCCCGATCGCCGTGTGGCGGCTGGGCGTGCGGACGTCGTAGTCGTCGATCAGCCGGTCGGCGTGACCTTCTATCGCCTTGGTCTGCTCGATCGCACCTTTCCAGAACGGCGGCTCGCCGATCTGCTTGAGGAAGAAGTTGATCGCCACCGGGAAGGAACCGACGGTGCCCTCCCCCAGCCGATCGTCGGTCAAATAGCGCAGCCCCAGCTTGCGCCGCCTGAAGACCGGCATGGTCTCGATCGCCTGGCCCTCGAACAGGATCGCCCCCGTTCCGTCGCGGCGCTGGCCGGAGAGGAGCTCGGCGAGCTGCTTCTGACCGTTACCGTCGATGCCGGCAATCCCGAACACCTCACCGGGTCGCACGTCGAAGGAGATGTCGGAAAGCGCCGGCGTGTTGGTGCCGGCGGCAAGCGACAGTCCGCGCACGGACAGAAGCGGCTCGATCTCGTCGGAGATCAGGCTGCGCACCCGCCGCTCGGCTTCCGGATCGTCGCTGCGGATACCGAACATCATTTCCACGATCTCGGCGATCAGACTGTCTTCGTCGCGGCCCTGAACGTGCTCCGGCGGGATCTCGCCGACCTTACGCCCAAGCTTCAGGACTGAAATGCGATCGCCGAACGCGGTTGCCTCGCGCAGCTTGTGGGTGATGAAGACGACCGACATGCCGCTTTCCACCAGCCGGCGCATCAGGCCACCCAGCTCCTCGATCCCCGAGGGGGTCAGCATGGAGGTGGATTCGTCGAGGATCAGCACGCGGCTGCCGCGCAAGAGCGCGCGCATGATCTCCACCATCTGCTGTTCGCCCAACGAGAGATCGTGGGCGCGTGCGTCGAGATCGACCCGCATGCCCAGCCGCGAGGCCAACTCCGCCACCCGCTCGGCGAGCTGATCCTTGTGCGGGCGCTGCCACCAGGGCGCGCCGAGAAGCAGATTTTCCGCGACCGTCAGGGTCGGCACCAGCATGGCGTGCTGGAACACCGTCCCGATGCCATAGCCGAGCGCCTCGCGCGGCGACCCGATCGTGCACCGCTTCCCGTCGATCCGGATCTCCCCCTCGTCGGGCTGCTGCAGCCCGGACAGGAGGCCGATCAGCGTCGACTTGCCGGCCCCGTTCTCGCCGAGCAGGACGTGCACCTCACCCGGCCTCAACGAAAGGTCGATGGCCTCGTTGGCGACGATGCCCGGAAAGCGTTTCGTCACCCCGGTCAGGGTCACAATCGGCTGGTCCGTCGACGGCACCTCGCCCGCCATTGCGGCGGCCTCAGACACGCGCAACCCCCAATAAACTTCGGATCAAAACGAAGCGGAGAGGCGCCGAATACGCGCCTCTCCCGATCACGCGTGCTACTGGACGCTCACCAGCGAGCGCACCTCGGAAGCTTCCCAGACCGGCTCGACCTTGACCTTGCCGGAGGCGATGTCCGCCTTGACGGCCTCGACGGCTTCCCAGGCTTCGTCGTCCACCTGCGGCGTCTTCAGAAGATGCACCGATCCATCGGCCACACCGATGGAGTAGTTCTTGGTGCCGTAGTCGCCGGCCTTCAGATCGGCGATCATCTCCTCAAACACCGGCGTCATGTCCCAGACCACGGAGGACAGCAGGTAGCCCTTGTCGATGGAGGTCTTGTCGCCGATCACGTCGATGAACAGCACCTTGCCGCCATCCGCCGCCTTGGTGGTCTCCACCGCTTGCAGCATGCCGAACGAGGACCCGTTGCCCTGGCCGAAGATCACGTCGGCGCCGGCCGCAATCACGCTCTCGGTGACGCGCTTGCCGCCCGCGGCGTCGGAATAGGCGGCCGGACCGATCACCGCGTAGATCACCTTGGCTTCGGGGGCGGTCGCCTTCACGCCCTGGGCAAAGGCTGCCGACTGTGCGTTCCAGGCCGGCGGCTCGCCGGAGACCACGATGCCGACGGTCTTCGACCGGCTCTGCTTCGCCGCCAGCACGCCAGCCAAATAGGCGCCCTCGTGACCGGAGAGCGTGTAGTCGCCGATCAGGCCTTCCTTGGTCGCGCTCGGGTCGTCCACGATCGCCACCGGCACCCCGGTCTCTTCCGCGATCTCCGCGGCCGCGGTGTTGTAGCCGCTCGCGTGGGCGATCATCAGATCTGCGCCCTCTTCGGAAAGCTCGCGCAATGTCGGACGCACATCGCCGTAGCCCAGCCCCTGCGCCACGATCAGCTCGACGCCGGCCGCATCGGCCGCGGCCTTTGCGGAATCGATGCCCTGCTGATTCCAGCCGTAGTCGGTTCCTTCCTCCGGCGTCAGAATGGCGATGGTATCGACATCCTGAGCCTTGGTTTCCACAGTGAACGCACTCGCCATCGCAAGCGCACCCGCCGCCACCATCAAATACTTTTTCATGTTCACCTCTCTCGGATCTGGATTTTTTTGGCTTTCTATGAAAGCTCTGTTTTACGCCACATAAATATCAAGGGAAAACTAAGTGAAACACTTAGTAAAATTTGTCACCCTCAGCCTTTCCTGCCTGCCAACCGCACTTCAGGCGGTGGAACTTCATGAAATCGAGGTCCGCCGCGGGACCGATGGGCTGGTCCACGCGCCGATCGAGCTCGCGAACGACGGAACACGGGCGCTTTCGTGCACCGCGCAGCTCGCCCATTGGTATTCGGAGGCGGTCGCCGAGGTGCCCGCCGGTGCGTCGCGATCGATCGATTTGTGGTTCGATCCGGCAACGGCGAGCTTCGTTCGGCTCAACGCGCTTGAGGACAACATGCCCGTGGAAGCGCTTTGGTGCGGCGCCGCCGGCAAGGCGTACGAAACCCGTGCAGCGCTCCCCCTCCCCCGCGACGACGCAGGGCCCCGGCGCATCGTGTGCGCCGCCACCGAGCAATCGACCACGTGCGAGTAGTGCGGCACAGCCAGCCTCACTTTCCGGACTTGTCGGCGACCAGCGCCTTCAGGCGGTCATACTCCTCCTCGACCGCCGCATCCTCGGAGACCAGCGTCTCGGCCAGCTCGGAGAACTCCTTCTGCAGCTTGGCTTGCTCCTCCTGGGGAAGCTGGTAGATCGTGCCGCCATTGTCCTCCCAGACTTTGTAGGTGCGCTGCACGTTCTCCACGCCCCAGGGGAACACCTTCTCCTCGGCGGCGCGGCCGGCTTCCCGAATCGCCTCCTGAACGTCTTCCGGCTGAGACTGGAACCAGTCCTCGTTGACCACCGTCACCGACACGATCTCGGCAAAGCGTAAGTCGGTCACGTTCTTGCCGACGTCGTAGAACTTGAAGGCGGTCAGGATCGGCATGCCGACCAGAAGCCCGTCGAGACCGCCGCTCTGGAGCTGCGGCACAACTTCCGACAGCGCCAGGGGCAGCGGGATCGCTCCGATCAACTCCATCGGCTTCACCTGCATGGGCGAGGCGAAGGTGCGGATCTTGAGGCCCTTCATATCCTCCAGCGTCGGCGCCGGATTCATGGTGAAAACCACCGTCGGACTGTTGTAGATCGCCCCGATGACGCGCAGCCCCTTGTCCAGGAACATCGTCTCCATGTGATCGCGATACTCGGGATCGTGGATCGCGGCGTCGACGTCCTCCGGCGTCTTGAACAGACCAGGCACATCGAAGGCCTGGAAGCGCGGATCCACGTTGGTCATGAACGAGGTCGGGGTGGTGAAAGCCTCGATGGTGCCGAGCAGCACGCCTTCCGACATGCGCGGGATCGGGCCGAGCTGGCTCGCCGGATAGATCTCGACCTTGACCTTTTCGCCGACGCGGCTTGCCAGCTCATCAGCAAAGACCTTCTGCCACTCGTGCTGCACGTCGTTGATGGTTGCCGAGGCGAGCTTCATCGTCGACTGGGCGGCCGCCGGCGCCGCCGTGAGCGCCGGCATCGCGACCAGGGCGAGCGCGCCCAGAAGTGCGGTGCCGAACCTGTTCCTGACCATAGTTGTCTTCCTCTGGTTTGCTGTCATTGAGTGCCCCCGAGCGCCAGCGACAGCGCCGGCACGTAGGTGATCACGAGAAGAGCGACGACCTGGACGACGACGAACGGCCAGACGCCGCGATAGAGCGCGTGGGCGGGAACCCCCGTGACCGATTGCGCCACGAACAGGTTCAGCCCGAACGGCGGCGTGAACATCCCGATCGCGAGATTGACGGTCATCACCACGCCGAAGTGGATCGGATCGATCCCGAGCGAGGCGGCGACGGGCACCAAGAGGGGCGCGAGCACCAGGATCGCGGACGTCGGATCGAGCACGCAGCCGGTCACCAAGAGCAGCAGGTTGATGCACAAGAGATATTCGGCCGCCGACATGTCCATCGCCTGCAGCCAGGCCGTGATCGATTGCGGCACGCCTTTGGTCGTGAGGATCCAGGTAATGACGCCGGCGGTGGCCACGATCATCAGAATCTTGGCCGACAGGATCGCCGATTCCGCCGCCGCCGCGACGATCTCCCGCCAGCTCATGGACCGGTAGACGAAGCGCGCCACCAGCATGGCGTAGAAGGCCGCGACGCCGCCCGCCTCGGTGGGCGAAAAGAAGCCACCATAGATCCCGCCCAGCACGACCACCGGCATCAGGATGCCCCAGGCCGCGCCTTTCGAGGTTTCCAGGATGCGGCCGAGATCGAAGCGATCGGTGCGGGGAATGCCGGCCCGGGCGGCGACGAAGATGATATAGCTCGCCATCAGCCCGGCGATGATCAGGCCCGGCATGATACCGGCGAGGAACAGGCGCGGGATCGACTGCTCGGCGGCGAGCCCGTAGAGGATCATCGCGATCGACGGCGGGATCACGATGTCGATCGCGCCGGACGAGGCGAGCAGGCCCGCCGAGCGCTCCCTGCCGTAGCCGGCGGCGGCAAGGCGCGGATAGAGCGTCTTGCCGAGGGCGGCGACCGCGGCGGCGCTGGAGCCCGAGATCGCCCCCATCATCGCCGAAGCGCCGATGGTTGCCACACCGAGGCTGCCGGGAACCCGACCGGTAAGCGCCAGCACCCATTCGATCAAACGCCCGGCGATTCCGCTGCGCCCCATCAGGTCGCCAGCGAAGACGAAGAACGGGACGGCAAGCAGCGCATAGTTGTCGAGCCCCCCGAAGACGACCTGCTGGAGCACCAGCGGGGGCATCGGCAGGACGAAGGCGAGCGTTGCCGCCACCGCCGCGAGAAACACCAGAAAGACCGGAAGACCCGAGGCAAGCAAGACGAGCGGCAAAGCCGCGAGTGTCGCGATCATCGCTTGCCCCCCTTCCCCGTCGACGCGGGCAAAAGGCCGAGAAGCGTGGCCGCGTCCCGCACGAGATAGATCCCCGCCACCACCGCCATGGCGCAGAAGCCCAAGAACAGCGCGCCGTGCGGAAACACCATCGGGATGCCCAACGTCATGCTCTCGGTGCCGAGCCGCGCGATCTTCTGGACGTAGATCCAAGACGCGTGGGCGGCGTAGGCGGTGGCCGCCAGCGTCACCAGATCGTGGAAACAATAGATCGCAACGCGCAGCCGCGCGTTGGCGTAGGTCGGCAACAGATCGATGGCGATGTGCGCGCGCCTCACGAGCGCGAGCACCGCGCCCGCGACCACGATGAAGACCATGGCGAACACCATGAGCTCGTCGGTGCCGGTGATTGCCGCTTGCAGCAGGTAGCGCCCGGCGGCATTGGCCACGTTGATGAGCACGATCGCGATCAGGACCAGGCCGAGCACTGTCTCGACAATACCGCCCAGCCGGCGCCCCATGCAGGTCACCGATCGGCGGTCTTTCGCCTCCCGCTCGTGCTCGGCGGCAATCGCCATCGCCTACGCCCCCCCTTCCAGGATGCGCCGGATCGCAATCAGCTTCGAGGCCCGATCGGCCTGCAGCGCGGGGATCTCCTCCGGATCGTAGTCGTAGACCCCGCCCCCGGTCTTCAGTCCGAGCCGACCCTGCGCCGTCTTCTCGTCCACCAGCGCGGCGACATCCGAACGGTTACACAGATCTTCGTTCAGGAAGGAGGAGACCGACCGGTAGATATCGAGCCCGGCCATATCGAGGAGCGCCATCGGGCCGATCACCGCGATCTTGTAGCCAATGCCCCAGGAGACGCAGGTATCGGCATCCTCCGGATCGATCACGCCGCGCTCGACCAGATCGACCACTTCGCGCAGGAGCGCATAGAGCACGCGATTTTCCACGAACCCCGGCACGTCCTTCTTCACCACCACCGGCAACAGGCCGAGCGAGCGGATCAGCTCGCGGACACTCGACACCGTCTCCGGCGCGGTCTTCTCGCCGGCGATCACCTCGATCATCGGTATGATGTGCGGCGGGTTCGACCAGTGCATCCCGACGAAGCGGCCGGGCTTGGAGATATGCTCCTGCAGCTTGCTGATCGGGATGCCCGAAGTATCGGTGGCGACGATCACGTCCGGCCCGATCAGGGGATCGATCTCGGCGTAGACCGAAGCCTTGATCTCGGCATTCTCCGGCACGTTCTCGATCACGAGATCGGCGCCTTCGACACATTCGGCAAGCGACGGCGCGAAGATGATCTCCGCGTCGCCACCTTCCGGCGCCAGCACGCCGAGCCTGTCGAGCGCGGTACGGGCGATGGGGAGCGCGGCCTTGGCCCGCTCCACCGCCTCACCGGAGCGATCGGTCGCCACGACCTGGAGGCCGCCGCGCGCAAGCCGCGCGGCAATCCCCGGTCCCATCGTGCCAAGCCCGACGAGCGCAACCTGTTTCATGGTCAGGCAGCCGCCGCGTTCGAGCTCTGGCGCTCACCGAGCGCAACCTGGAAGCCGTCGCGAGCCAGAAGGCCCTTCATCCAGGCGTCGAGATTCGGCGTCGGCTTGCGTTCGATGTCGAAGCCCATGCAACGCTTCAACACCGGTGCGAGCGCGATGTCGGCGATCGTCAGCTTGTCGAGGGCGAAGAAGGTCTTGCCCGCCACGTGCGCCTCGGCGATGGCGAGCAGATTGTCCATCTCCTTCGACGCGGCCGCAAACGCGCCGGTGCGCTCTTCCGGAGCAAGCTTAGATTCCTTGAAGAGCGTCAGGTAGGGCGCGTTGACGGAGGCGAGCAGCCAATCCATCCAGCGCTCCACCTCGGTCGCCTCGGCCGGGGTCGCGCCGGTGAGGGATGCACCGCGGGTGGCCGCGAGATAGCGCAGGATCGTGTTGGATTCCCAGATCGTAACGGTGCCGTCGATCAGGGTCGGGACCTTGGCGTTCGGATTCAGCGCCAGATAGTCCGCCGTCTGGGTGTTGCCAAACTGGCGGCCATAGTCCTCGCGGACATAAGACGCGCCGAGCTCTTCCAGCATCCAGATCACCTTTTGGACGTTTCCGGACGTCTGGCGGCCGAGGAGTTTGATCTTATCCATGGTCAAACCGTTTTCTTGAGGGACTTGCCCGCTGCGACTGCAGCTGGGAGACGGAAAAGGCAGGCGGCGAAGACGAGCGCACCCACCACGTTGGCGCCGACGGCAAGCGGTCCGAGCGTCGGCGGGAACAGGAGCGCCAGACCGCCAAGGCCGACGGCAACCCGGACGACGGGCCGGAGCGGACCGCGGCCGTAGCCGGCGAACGCGACCGAGACGGCCGCGATCCCGAGGAAAGCCGTCAGCGCCGAGATCGCCGCACCTCCGGCGGTGCCGCCGAGGAGGAGTTCCGGCGAATAGGCGAACAGAAACGGGATCACGTAGGCGACCCAGGCGAGCTTGATCGCCTCCAGGCTGGTGCGCCAGGGATCGGCATCGGCGAGCCGCGCGGCGGTGATGGAGGCGAGCGCCACGGGCGGCGTCAGCATCGACATCATGCCGTAGTAGAGGATGAAGAGATGCGCCTGGATCGGCTGCAGGCCGGCCTGTTCCAGAGCCGGTGCCAACACCGTGGCAAGCACCACATAGACGGCGACCGTCGGCATGCCCATGCCGAACACGATTGCGACCAACGCCACCAGCACCAGAAGCAGGAAGGTGGAGCCGCCGCTCGCGGCGATCGCATCGGCGGCGACGGAGAAGCCGAGGCCGGTCAGGCTGACGAGGCCGATGATGAGGCCGGCCGCAGCCGTCAGCACGATCAGCGGCGCGGCCGACCGGCCGGTCTCCACGATGCTCTCCAGAAGCACCTGCGGCCCGATCCGACGCCCCTCGAACGGCACGATCGCGCCGACCACCACCAGCGCGGCGACGGCGGCAAGGGCCGCCAGTTCCGGCCGGCTCTGGTTCAAGAACAGCGTGATGAACAAGACCACGAATGGGATCAGGAAATGCGCACCCTTGGCCGCGATCGCCCTGAGCTCGGGGCGCTGGTCGGCCGGCACGCCATGCAGCCCGTTGCGCGCCGCCAGCCGATCGATCTGCAGGAACAGGGCCGCGAAATAGAGGCAGGCCGGCAGCGCGGCAGCCACCACGATGTGCCAGTAAGGCACCTGCAGGAAGTCCGCCATGACGAAGGCGGCCGCGCCCATAACCGGCGGCAGAAGCTGGCCACCGGTGGAGGCGGCCGCTTCGACCGCGCCCGCGACAGCCCCGTTGATGCCCGTGCGCTTGATCAGCGGGATCGTGACGATGCCGGTGCCGACCACATTGGAGACGGCATTACCGGAGATGGTGCCGAAGGTGGCTGACGCCCCGATCGCCGCCTTCGCACTGCCACCTCGAAAGCCACCGAAGGCGGCGAGACACAAGCGGGTCAGGAATTCGCCGCCGCCAGACAGCCGCAAAAGCTCGCCGAACAGGACATAAGGCACGACGATCTGGACCGCGACCTTCAGCGGCAGGCCGAGCAGCGCGTTCGGATCGAGCAGCAGATAGATCGAGACATAGGGAAAGCCCATCGAGGGCACGCCGAGACCATCGCCGAACAGCGCGACCGCGATGAAGACAATTACGATCGCGGCCAGCGTGAGCCCGATGGTGCGCCACACCAGGATTAAAAGACCGGCGACCAAAAGCGCGGAGATCGCCACCAGCCAGGTCGGCCGCATCATGGCGGTGATGGTCAGCGTCGGATAGCGGACCGCAATGGCCACCATGACGGCGCAGAGCGCAAAGCCGAGTGCGATCGCCAGCCACTTGAAGACCCCGCCCAGCTTGAAGGCGAGGCTGATGGCGGCAATCAGCATCGCCAGGCCGGCAGCAATGGCGAGCGGCTGCTCGTCGTAGACGGTCAGGCCGAGCCGGACATGGAGATCGAGCACCCAGGCGAGCGCGAGCACGACCAGAACCGCCCCGGCGGGGGCGGCAATCATGCCGCCCCCGCTCTTGCGCGGATCCTCGACCGCATCACCCGTCTCGTGCTGACTAGCCATGGCCGGCGGCCTTCCCGTATCCGCCCGCGCCTACTGTGAACCCAACACCTTTGCGGCGGCCGGGTGCTGCGGCAGGTTGGGATAGGCCCGCGCCAGATTGTCGGCGGAGATCGCGCCCAAAACCTTGTTGGTTTTCCCGAGCTCCGGCCCTTGGTCGCGCAGCAGCGTGATCACCTCGGTGATGGTTGCGTTCGGCACGTCCTTGTTGGCCGCGATCACGTAGTCGTAGGCCATGGTCTGGATCGGTTCCGGCACGCCGACCACCTTGCCATCGGCCGCGACGTCGACCAGATAGGCTTCCGGAGCCACCGCCTGCATCCGCTTCACGGCTTCCTCGGAACCGTCGTAGGGCAGCCAGCGGATGCCGCCCAGCGCGGAGTCCGCCTCAACCACCTTGCCGGCGCGCAACGCAAACAGGGTCGCGTCGACATTGCCGGACACCAGCGCCTGCACGCCATTTCCGACGCTCGCGACCGGAACCGTCGTCACGTCATCCGGGGTCAAGCCGCCATTGGCGAGCGAGCCCTCGATGTAGGGCTGCAGGCTCGCCTGGGCCGGCATGCCCCAGGCCACGCGCTTGCCCTTCAGGTCGGCGATGGTCTCTATGCCGGAATCGTCAGCGACCATCATCCCGACCGGGCTCGGAAACAGCGCGGCCACGAAGCGGAGATTTTCCTGCGGGTTGCCGTCGAACGGCCCCTTGCCGCGCACGGCATCGCCAAAGTCCGGCGTGACGACGGCGGCAATATCGAGCTTGCCCTCGTTGACGAGCGGCAGATAGGCCGTCGGGCCGCCGAACGCCTGGACGGTCACGTTCAGATCGGTGTTGTCGCCGATCGCCTGGCCGAGCGCGGCGTTGACGCCGTAATTCTGGGAGCCCTGCTGGCCCGCGCCGAACTTAAGGTCCTCGGCGTGGCCGGCCGCGGCGAAACCGGAAATCGCCGCAACGGCGACGAGAACCCTGGTGAATGCAAATCGCGACATCGTTCGTTCCCCTCTGTGCCAACTGGCTCGCAGCGGGTTCCGGCCCTCGCGGCCAAACCCGAAGCGCACGTTGTGACCGACAGATCCGAGCGGGCGGCGGGATCGCATGCGCGCCCCGCTCTCCTCCCCCGCCGTGCAGGGCGGCGCTCTTTCGGCGCTTCGCCCCCTGCCGGATGGACCGCTTGCCTATTTCGGCGGAAGCGGCTTGTAGACGATCGCGTCCATCTCGATTTTCGTGGTGATCACCGCCCGCGCCTCGATTGTCGTGCGCGCCAGGACGGCGTCCTGGAAAAGCTGCGAGAACACCTTGTTGTAGCGGCCGAAGTCGCGCGGATCGTCGAGATAGGTCGTCACGCGCACGACATCGGCGAGGGTCGCTCCCTCCTCCGCCAGGATGCGTTCGATGGCGCGTATGGTACCTTCCGTCTCCACCTCGATGGAGCCGCACAGCATGTTGCCGTCGGCGTCCTTGGAGACCTGGCCGGAGATGAAAATGTAGTCCCCGGCGCGCACCGCCGGATGGAACGGCAGGTTCGGGTTCTTCTTGCCGATGGCGTAGTGGCTGTCCGACTTGCGGGCGCTGTCGCTCATATCGTCCTCAGAATGCGGTCGTTTCGATGATGTCGACGCCGCGCACCCGGTCGATCAGGTAGATCAGGCCGCGATCGTCGATCGTGACGTCGTTGGAGGACGCGCGCTCCGCCCCTTCCGGCGGATCGGGCATGAAGTGTCCGACCTCCTTCGGCGCGAACGGGTCGGCGAAGTCCACCAGCCGCAGGCCCTGGGCGAACCAGGCAAACGGGATCACCGTGCCGTCGAACCGCTCCGAGGGCTGGTGACAGCCCGTCATCGGCGGCTGCGGCGCCCCGTCCGGATCGAGTCCCGGCACCTGGAAGGTCGCGATCGACAGTGGGTTGGTCTCGTCGGTGATGTCGTAAACCCAGGCGAAGGACGGCGCGTGCGGCCTGAGCTTCGCCACGTCCTCATCGGCGACCACCATGATGTCGCGCCCCTTCAAGGGCTGCGGGATCGGCAGACAGGTGTGGGTCGGATGCGGGAAGGACGGGCTGGTGTTCACGTGCGCGATCGCGCGCGGCTTGGTCATGTCGGAGATGTCGAGAATGAACATCCCGTGATGCCAATAGCTCACATAGAGCCGATCCCCCATCCTGAGCGGATGGTGACAGCGCGGCGAGACGTAGTTTTCCCAGGGATAGACCTCGCCGGCGCCAATATTCTGGCCCGGGATCCACCAACGCCCGACCTCGACCGGGTTCTTCGGATCGATCAGGTCGAGGATCATGACGATGTTGCCGACGAAGCCTTCCGCCGTCGGCGAAATGTAGGCGTAGCGACCGTCGAAATCGTAGCGGTGCACGCCCTTGCCGGACGTCAGCCACTTGGAGATCGGCTCCGGCTTGGTCGGATCGGACACGTCGTAGATCGCGATGCCGCCACCGAAATCGGCCGGACCCTCCTGGCCGAACCGCTCGTGGTTGATGATCATCAGCCCGTTCTGGGCGCGCACCTTGTGCGAATGCCAGCCGGGCGGCACTGGGATCGTGCAGATCTTGCGCGGATTGCGGGGGTCGGAGATGTCGACCAGCGTCGTCCCGCTCGGCGGGCGCATGTGCCCGATATAGAGAATGTCGTTGTCGACCCAGACCTGACCGCCGCCGGGGCAGTCGATATGGCCGATATGCGTCGTGTTCGATGCGGAAACCAAGGACACAGCCTTCCTGTTCGGGCGCAGCCGCGCCCGAGGCAAATCCAGCCCCGCGCCTAGAGCACGTCCCGTTCAAACGGAGTCCGTCTGAGCGGAAACCGCTCTCGGGCGCAGGGAGCCCAATTGCAAATCCGAGACGCCAATCAGGCCAGGCGGAGCAGATCGCCCGCCTGGTTGCGGCCCCAGCGCTTGTAGAGCAGCAGTGCCTTTTGGGTCGGCGCGTCGGTCGCACCGAAGAAGATCACCGGCTCGTTCGGCGACTCGTTGACGTGCTCGACCCAGCAGCCGCCCGGGATCGCGATCGTGTCGAACTGGTCCCAGTTGTGGCGGTCGCCGTCGATGATCGAGTAGCCCTTGCCGCGGAACGGCGCGAGCAGCAGGCTTGCCGTCTCGCGCTGCGGCAGCGTCCGCTCGCCCGGACGCAGCATTTGGACGTAGAAATTGATCGTCTTGAACACCGGACCGCCCGTGGTCGGGTCGGTGTAGTCGATCACGATGCCCTCGTGCGGGTCGCCGTCCGCGTCCTTATGGCGGTCGAGGAGCTCTTCCATGGCCGACCAGCGATAGACGTACATCGGCGAGGAGAAGCCGCCATTGCGGCGATGGTCGGCGAAGCGGGGCATCATGCCGCCGTTGCCGTAAATGGCCTGGGAATAGTCTTCCGCGTAGCGCGCGGTCTGAACCTTCTTCTCGACCTCCTTGCCGTTCTCGATCTCCGTATAGCGGTGATCGAAGTGAACGGCGTGCAGGGTTTCCACCAGCGGCAAATCGAGCACGGAGAGGTTCACGGCCGGCTCGTCGCCCACGGTGCCGTGGTTGTGCCAGGTGTCGTTCGGCGTCAGCACCATGTCGCCGGGGCCGAAGGTGATGTTCTCGCCGTCGACGCCCGTGAAGTTGCCCTCTCCGGTCAGCCCGAAGCGGATCGCGCTCGGCGAATGCTTGTGCGGCGGCATGATCTCGTTGGGATCGTTCAACCGGTAGGCAGTGTACATGGTCGACACCGAAGCGCGCTTCGGCGCCAGACCCGGATTCACCAGAATGAGCGAGCGCCGTTCGCTGTCGTCCATGGTGATCAGCTTGGCGGCGCGCTGCAGAAGCGGCTCGATCTCCGTGTATTTCCAGACGTAGGGAACCGCCTTCGTCGTGGCCATGAGCTGCTTGACTTCGTCGTGAGCGACGTCGGCGCTGGTGGCCCAGAACGGGAACATGTTCCCTTTGTGGATGTCGTCGTAAAGCCCCGTGAGCGCGGCCTCCCGATTGCTGGGAGCTTGGGTTTTCTCGGTCGTGTCAGACATGGCGGCTCATCCTCGACAAGGCATTTGGGTTCTTTGGTTAGCTCGACCGTACCACGATGGTCGGACTGGTCAATATGATGGTTGAGATGAAATGGTCATCTTTTCGCACAGAAATTCATCACAACACCATCAAGGCACACACAGCTCAAGCTTACATAAAATCAATCAAGATATTGATATATATCATTTTTTAGAAATATCCCTCGACCGAACACTGCTTCGGCCGAAAATCCAACCAATAGACAACCATTATCCAACCACCGTTCGGATATCGCGACCGGCGGGCAGAAAATGGCCGCGGCAGCGTTAGGCCGCGACTTTCTCGGCCGCCGCCGCCTTGACCAAGTCGGCGCCCTTTTCCGCAATCGCCAACACCGCCGCGTTGATGTTGCCGGCCGGCAGATCGGGCATGACGGAGGCATCGATCACGCGCAGCCCGTCCACGCCGCGCACCCTGAGCTCCGGATCCACCACGCTGTCCGCGTCGCCGCCCATCCGGCAGGTGCCGGCGGGATGGTGCACGGTGATGGAGGTCCGGCGAATGTGGTCGTCGATCGCTTCGTCGCTCTCGCAGGTCGGGCCGGGGAAGAATTCCGCGTCCACATATGGCGCCAGCGCGGGCTGCCGAGCGATGTCGCGGGCAATACGGAAGCCCGCGCGCAGCGACTGCCAATCGCGATCCGACGACAGGAAATTCTGGTGGATCAACGGCGCTGCGGCGGGGTCGATCGAGGCGAGCTCGACGCTGCCGCGACTTTCGGGACGAACTGCCACCACGCGGATGGCGAAACCGTCGGTAAACGGCGCTTTGAACGGGCGCATATAGGGCCAGGCGGCAAGCGGTGCCGCGGTGAACAGGAACTGGACGTCCGGCACCGGTCGGCTTTCGTCGCTCTTGAGAAAGCCGACGACGCCGCCGGGCACGTCGCCGGCAAAGCCCTTTCCGGTCAGATAAGTGCGCATGAAGTCCAGGCCGATCCGGTCGTAGCGCATCATCTTCAGGAACGGCCCTTCGCCTTTGCGGCGAAACATCAAGATCACCGAGACATGGTCCTGCAGGTTCTTTCCGACTGCCGCCCGTTCCACCAGGGGTGCGATCCCATGGGCCGCGAGCTCGTCCGCCGCCCCCACGCCCGACAGCATCAGAAGCTGCGGGGTGTTGATCACGCCGCCTGCGAGAATCACCTCGCGGCGCGCGGTCGCCGTCTCGCTCGCTCCCTTGTGCTGGAAGCGGATGCCGGTAGCGCGCCGGCCGTCGAAAAGGATCTTCTCGGCGAGAGCGCCGGTGCGCACCGTCAGGTTCGGCCGCTTCATCGCCGGGCGCAGATAGGCGGCGGCGGCGGAGTTGCGGCGGCCGTCCTTGATGGTCATCTGCAGCCGGCCGAAGCCCTCCTGGGTCTCGGCGTTGTAGTCGTCGGTCTGGGGATAGCCGGCTGTCCGCGTGGCTTCGTGAAAGGCGCCGATCAGCGGATCGGAATAGCGGCAGAACTGGGTGTTGAGCGGGCCGGAGCCGCCGCGATAGGCGCTTTCGCCGCCTTCCCAGGTTTCCTGCTTCTTGAAATAGGGCAGCAGACGCTCGTAGGACCAGTCCGGTAGGCCGGCGGCCGCCCAGCGCCCGTAGTCACCGCGATTGCCGCGAACATAAGCCATCGCGTTGGTGGAGGAGGAGCCGCCGATCACCTTGCCGCGAGCGCATTCCACACGGCGCCCGCCGACATTCGCCTCCGGCTCGCAGAAATACATCCAATCGTGCCGGCGCTCGGTCAGGATCTTCCCCCAGCCGAGCGGAACGTGGATCATGGGATCGCGGTCCCAGTCGCCCGCTTCGAGCAACAAAACCCGACACGACCGGTCTTCACTCAACCGGTTGGCCAGCACACACCCCGCCGACCCTGCGCCGACGATGACATAGTCGAAAGCCTGGTTTTCCGGCATTTTCCCCTCTCGCGGGTAGCCGCCCAACACATCGCCGGCAGCTTTCCCGTCTGGCAAAAGTCAACCATCGCCCGCGCTGGATTGTCAACCAAAGATCAACCAGGTAATTTGGTCGCACCGCGTCGGTCGAGCCGCCGCATCCGCCCCGCCCGTGTTCGCCCGATCTCGCCGATCGACCGGACGCTGTGTTACAGATGAAGTGCCTGGAGGATTCGCGATCCGATGTCGCTGACCGTGTCGAAGCCACAAGAAAATCTGACGGGAATCGTCGATGCACTTCGCACGATGCAGCAGCGTGGCGACCGGATACCGTCTGAACGCGATCTCGCCCAGCTTTTCGACGTCAAGCGCCACCAGATCCGCAAGGCGCTGGAAATCCTGCGCGAGGCCGGCGACCTGGCCCCACCGCCGCAGCGCCGCGCGCCGCGCGCCCTGCCCCGTATCAGCGAGGAACTGGTCAGCCTGACCAACCCGCTGGAGGTGATCGAGCTGCGCGTGCTTCTGGAGCCTGGGCTCGCCCGGTTTGCCTCCATGCGCGCCTCTCCGGCGGAAATTGCCCAGATCCTGGAGAAATCCCAGACGCCCGACCCCGCCGCCTACGGCGAGACCGACCTGGCATTTCATCTGGCGATCGCGACCGCCTCGCGCAATTCGCTGGCGAGCGAACTCTATCAGGTGCTGCGCCAGGTCGGCGTCGACGCCCGGCTGCGGGTGCCCTCAGATGGTCAGCCGAAGTGCCCGAAGCGGATCGCGGAACGCGACGCCGAGCACAACCGCATCGCCGAAGCGATTGCCTCGCGCGATCCCGACGCAGCCGAACAGGCCATGCGCGACCATCTACGCGCCGTGCTCCGGCAGATCCACGCCCGGCTCGACGCGATCGCGGCCTGACAGCTCACGACTGACACCGCATCCGGTGGGATCCCGATCGAAAAAGGACCTCAGTCCGGCGTTGCCGGAGCCGAGGCCGCCTGCGGGACCGTGCCCGTCTCCGCCAGTTGCAGCAGGATTGGATAGGTCAGGCTCGGGTTCGAACCCGGCTCCAGCGGATCGAACAGCTCGTGACCGAGCTGGTGCTCGGCGCCGAACGTATAGGTGACGAGTTCGGCGCCCTGCGCCTTCCACACGGCTTCGAACGCTTCGGTGGTCTCATTGGAGACGGCCGTATCAGCCTCGTTCGTCACCACCACGATCTCGGAGGCGCGGGGCGCCGCCTCCTGCGCCTCCCGATAGGTCGCAAAGCCGAGACGCATGATCTCGCCGGTCGCCCGGGTCGATTGGCGCATATAGGCGTGCGGCATCACCTTGTCGGACTTTTCCCGCATCACCGGATCCTTCCAGATCGAGACGTCGGGCAGCATCAGCATCGCCCGCATCAAGATCAGGTTCATTTTCGGCCCGAAGCCGGAAAGGCCGAAGAACGGCGCGGCCAGCACGGCGCGATCGACCTCGGGACGGTTTTGGGCGAGCCAGCCGGCGATGGTGCCGCCGGTCGAGATCCCGACGACCACGACCTCGTCGCCGAGCCCGGTCGCCATGTCGACCGCCTCGTCGGCGAAGGTCGCGAGCTTGTTCGCGGTCAGATAGCGCAGCGCATCCGTCCCCCGATCGGCATAGCCGTGCTGCGGCAGCCGCAGCACCAGCACGTTATGGCCGCGGCCATAGAGCAACGGCGCGAAATCGACGAAAGCCTGCGGACAGCTTGAGACGCCATGCAGCAGAACGAAGACCTTGTCGGTGCGCTGACCGTGGCCAAGAAGCCGCGATTCACAGAACGGGTTGAGCGGCTCGGGTGCGTTATCCGCATGCGCGGCAAACCGCTCAAGCGCATCGGCATAGGAGCGCGTCGGGTTGGGCGAGGCCGTCAGTCCGGCGGTGCTGATGGGAAGAAACAGAAGGGCCGCGACCGATGCCACCAGGATCACCACCCAGCCGATCGCCGCGCGGCGCGCCCCGACAAAGAACACCGTCACGGCGATCAGGACCGAGACGACCAGGAGAATGAGCGCGATGCCGATCAAGGCACGCTCGGTCACGCTCAGCGGGCCAATCCATTGCAATACTGATGTCATGGGGGTCCCCGAAAAGGATCGAAGGCAAACGTGCGCGATCGCGCGGCCGGATCGGCCAAACCACAGGCGCTGACGATGAGCTCTATGGCTTCGGCGCCGACGAAGGAAGAGCCAACCCGCACCAGACTGCCCGTCGGGTTCGGCGGAAATCGGCGCTTCCGCACCAGTTGCGCCCGCCCAACACCGGGACCATCCCAAGCGATGGCGAAGAAGTGACCGAAATCTGGCGTTTCTGCGTCAAAACTTTCGAAGATGATGAAATTGCTCTCGATTTTTGTGGCCAACTAGTGAAAACTAATGGGGTCGCTACCGGCTCTGAACACGACGACCGGCCGCGCGGAAACGCTTGCTACGGATCAAGAATTCGCTTCGATCAAAGCTGTTTCCAGCGTGACGGGCGGTTCGTGACGAATCGGCTACCGGCCGGTCAGTCCTTTCCCGGCCAAGCCTTGTTCCCGCTTGGCAAAATCAACTCGAGAATAAGGGTCGCGACGTGAAGAGCAGCAAAACCGCCAAAGGGTCGCGTGCCTCTCGGCACCGGGCGGAAGCGACATCGAATTTCCGCAAGCCGATCCTGATCCGGCGTGTGGCGTCCTCTTTGCTGTTCCAGTCGACGGCGCTTGCCGGCACCTTCGCCGGCGTTCCGGTGCCGATCTACTCGCGCGCCTACGCGCAATCGGTGTCGTGCACGCCGTCGCAGCTCACGACCGAAACAGCCTCCAACATCGATTCCAAGCAGTTCAGCAGCAGGAATTCCAGCCTATCCGGCCAGACGATTTCCTGCACCATTTCCTCCGGCACGTTGACAACGCCGCAATATGCCTACGGCGGGCCGTACATGGCCTTGATCAATCCGGGCAGCGGCGGCACCAGCGATGCATATCGCGGTCATACGTACAACACGCATTCCAATTGGGCCTGGGACGCGCTTGGCGTTTCGATCACCAACAATGCCACGATCACGGTGACGAGTGCGGCGGACATCCAACTTCTGAAGGCCCAGGCGAGCGGGAGCGGCCTTTACTCCAGCGCTCTGCGCATCGCCCCTAAGCAATCCAATGCGCTGAGCGCGGTTTCCCTCGGCGCGCTGAACTGGAGCGGTAGCGACGACAACGAGAAGACCGGCGCCGGCGACGGCGGCACGGTCACCATCGTCAATTCTGGCGACGTGTCGAGCACTGTCGGCGGCGGCATCTTCGCGCTCTCGATGGGCGGCACCAACAAGCATGCCGACGATCATGCCGCGGCCTATCCCGGCAAAGGCGAAACCGTCACGGTGACCTCCACGGGAGCGGTCAGCGGATCGACGTTCGGCATTGCGGCGCTCTCGATCGGCGGACCCTCGACCTATTCCAGCGACTCCGACTACACCAATGGCGGCTTTGCGTTTAACGCTGAGGTCACAGTCTACGATTCAGTGAAATCGACCGGCTCCGGACCCGCGATCGCCGCCGTCTCCTATGGCGGCAACACGCCTTACAACCTGAACAGTTTCAGCGACAACGTGCAGGGCGGCAACGGTGGTGAAGCCGGTCTGGTCAAGGTGACGGTCGGGACGTCGGACAAGCCGATGTCGGGGACTATCAGCACCAGTTCGGCCGGATCTATCGATCTTGCCACGAAATACGACAACGTCCAGCTCACACGCTCGACCGGCGCCGGAATCTTTGCCATTTCGCGTGGCGGCGACGGCCTCAACGAAGGCGGCAAACTGCCCACGGCCGGTAATAATCCCTACTACACGTACGTTTACGTAAACGGCACGTCCACGACGAACCTCGAGACAAAAGGCTCAAACTCGCCGGGCGTCCTGGCGATCAGCCAGGGCGGCGCCTCCCAGCCGGGGTCCAAAGGTGAGGTCCCCGGCGGCAGTGGAGGAAAAGTCATAGTCGACGTCGCTGGCGGCGGCACGATCACCACCCAGGGTGACTACTCGTCCGGCCTCGTCGGCCAGTCGCTCGGCGGCGGCGGCACGGATACCCTCAAGCATGCAAAAGGGCTCGGGGCAGCGTCGGGGGCGGTGACCGTCACCAACGATTTCGCGATCATCACCCAGGGCATCCATTCCGCCGGCATCGTGGCCCAGTCGATCGCCGCGGCCGCCGACGAGGGCTCGGCTTACTACTCCGGAACCAACCCGACCACACTCGGCGACACCAGTACCTACGGGTCGACCAGCGGCACGGTGACCGTCACCAACACCGGCGACATCAAGGTGCATGGGGCCGACTCGCATGGCATCCTGGCCCAGTCGATCGGCGGCGGCGGTGGCACGCTGCGCGCAACGGCAACACTTCCAGCCACTGCATATGGCTCGGTCTCCGTTTTGAACTCCAGTTCCGAGTCCGCGGGCGCCTATCAGACGGTCGGGGGGCAAGCCGGCAAAGCCGCTGCCGGTTCGGTCTATGTGACCAATCACGGCGACATCACCACTTACGGGGGCTACTCCTCCAACAACAGTTCTTCGGGGGGCAGCAGCTCGTCCAGTTCCGGGAGTTCGTCGGACTCCAGCAGCTCCGACACGCTGTCGTTGGGTGGCGGCATCGCCATCCTGGCCCAGTCTCTCGGCGGCGGCGGTGGTACCAACTCCGGATCGGGCACGATCGGAGCAATCGGCTCCGGCTCGAGCAGCAGCAGCGAGGGAGACGCGGGCAGCGACGGCGCTTACGTCCATGTCGTCAACTACGGCACACTGACCACCCAGGGCTCCGAAGGCCACGGCATCGTCGCCCAGTCGATCGGCGGCGGCGGTGGCGTGGGCCGCAACAAGAAGGGCCTTTTCCACTCGGTCGGCGGCCAGGGCGGCGCGGGCGGCGACGGCGGCAAGGTCTTCGTCGAGCAGAAACAGAATTCCATCACGGTCAGCGGCGACTACGCCCATGGCATCATAGCGCAATCGGTCGGCGGCGGCGGCGGTGTCGGCGGACAAGCGACGGCCTGGGGTCTGTTCGGCTCCAGCGCGACCGGCGGCAAGGGCGGCGGCGGCGGCAATGGCGGCCACGCTCAAGTGACTCAGTGGACGCAAGACAGCTCGCTGACCACCAGCGGCGATCACGGCACGGGCATTCTGGTGCAGTCCATCGGCGGCGGCGGCGGTGTCGGCGGCAACGCCAAGTCCAAAAGCATCGGCATCGGCGTTTCCGTCGCCGTCTCTCACGGCGGCAACGGCGCCAACGGTGGCAACGGCGGATCGGCGATCGCCTTCCTGAACGGCAGCGTGACGACGAAGGGCACCGATGCCCAGGCGCTCGTCGTCCAGTCGATCGGCGGTGGCGGCGGCAACGGCGGCCAGGCGTCTTCCAAGGCAACGGCCGAAGGCGTTCCGGTCGACGAGGACGATGACACCGTGTCGCTCACCGTATCGATCGCCCATGGCG
This sequence comes from Amorphus sp. 3PC139-8, assembly GCF_040750475.1. Lineage (NCBI taxonomy): Bacteria > Pseudomonadati > Pseudomonadota > Alphaproteobacteria > Hyphomicrobiales > Amorphaceae > Amorphus > Amorphus sp. 3PC139-8. Next base: position 165,739 of record NZ_JABJVY010000005.1, read on the forward strand.
GCTCGGGCGGCGCCGGCGGCAGCGGCGGTGAGGCCTTCGGCAAGCTTTACGACACCGCGACCATCACGACCTACAAGGACGGCTCGGGCGCCATTGTTGCCCAGTCGATCGGCGGTGGCGGCGGCAACGGCGGTGATTCCACCGCGAGCTCTGTCGCGCAGACGATGAATTCGCTGTTCGAAGGCGATGACGACGACGAGGGCGAGGGACCGAAGAACTTCTCGTTGAACATCGATGTGTCGCTCGGCGGGTCGGGCGGCGCGGCCGGTGCTGGTGGCTTGGTGAAGGTCTACAACGAAGGCGTCATCACAACGCACGGCGGCTATGCCGACGGCATTCTGGCCCAGTCGATCGGTGGCGGCGGTGGCAACGGCGGAACCGGCTCGGGCTCCACCAAGAAAGCCGACGCCATCAAGTCCGCAGCCGTGAACGTCCTGATCGGCGGCTATGGCGGCGGCGGCGGCGACGGCGGAACGATTTACTCCGCACTCGATGGATCCAGCGCCTCGATCACCACCTACGGCCACGTCTCCCGTGGTATCATGGCCCACTCCATCGGCGGCGGCGGCGGCAACTCCTCCGGCAGCGGCGGCATGGGCGACGGCGACTGGAATATCGGCCTGACCATCGGCATGGGCCAAGACGGCACGGCCGGCGGCGACGGTGGCACGGTCGCGGTCTGGAGCGAAGGCACCATCGTCACCCATGGCGACTGGTCGGACGGTATTCTCGCCCAGTCGGTTGGCGGCGGCGGCGGTGCGGCCGGCTCCGGCACGTCCTCGCTGTCGATCATCAGCGACAACAAGGATGACGACGACGGCGGCGACGATAACGGCGGAGATGATGCAGAGGCCGCCGAAGCGACCTCGGTCTCCGCGGTCGCGCTCTCAGCCTCGTCCGACGATGGCGGAGACAGCGACGGCGGGGACGATGACGGTGACGACAGCGACGACGACAATCTGAACCTTGGCCTGACCATCGGCATGACCGGCGGCTATGGCGGGCACGGAGGAACCGTCACGGTCGGCATCGACAAGGGCAACAATAACGCCATCGTCGGCACCGGCACCATCAAGACCTATGGTGCCCTGTCGTCGGGTATCGTCGCCCAATCGATCGGCGGCGGTGGCGGCGCGGCCGCTGTGTCGTCGGGCAGCAACGATTCCGACGATAGCGACAGCTCGAGCAGCAGCAGTTCAAGCAGCAGCGATAGCGGTTCCGGCTGCGAGACAAGCAGCGACGGCAGCAGCTCATCGAGCAGCAGCGGCAGTGATTCCGACGACGACAAGGACTCCTGCGTCTCGCTGACGATCGGCGGCTCCGGCGGGAGTGGCGGCTATGGCGGCGCCGTCACGGTTCACGCCGGATCGACCTATACCGAAGGCTTCTCGTCACACGGTGTCGTGGCCCAGTCCATCGGCGGCGGTGGCGGCGTCGGCATTTCGTCGGGACTGGCCGTCGACAAGGTCCATCTCAAGCTCGGTGGGGGCGGCGATGGCGGCGGCGGCTATGGCGGCGCCGTGACCGTGACCACGTTGGCCGACACCACGATCCAGACCAAGGGCGAAGCCTCCCACGGCATCGTGGCCCAGTCGATCGGAGCCGGCGGCGGTCTCGGCATGGTCGCGCTCGGCACCACCAGCGCCGTCAACGACGACACCCTGAAAGACATCCTGTCCGTCACTCTTGGGACGGGGGCCGACCAGTCCGGCCTGAACACCCTCGATGGCGGCGGCGTCACGATCGACCACTACGGCACCCTCTCCACGGCGGGCGAACGCGCCGTCGGCATCGTGGCCCAGTCCATCGGCGCGGGCGGCGGCTTCGTCACCGCTTCGGAAGCGGTGCTGAGTTCCGTCTCCTTCGAGAAAGATCAGTCGCGCGGTGCCAGCTATGACGCTTCCGTCACGCTGCACAACGGCTCGTCGATCGTCACCACGGGCGACGGCGGCATCGGCATCCTGGCCCAGTCGATCGGCGGCGGCGGTGGCGTCGCCGCCGACCTCAACGCCAAGCTGAACACCTATTACGTCGCGTACGACCAAGGCACCTACAAAGCGAGCGACTATAGCGGCGACGGCCGCCACTCCAGCGCCGTCACGGTTTCCGTCCACTCCGGCGCCTCGATCACGACCTCGGGCAACTATGCCCATGGTATCATCGCCCAGTCGGTGGCGGGCTCCGGCGGCATCTTCGAAAAGAACGGCAAGACCTATGCCGGATCGCTCCACCGCAACGGCGCCAACAACGAGGCGAGCGTGACCGTCACCGTCGACGGTTCGGTGAAGGTCACGGCCGACAATGCCTGGGCCGTATGGGGCCAGACCCAGAACACCTCCGTGACCCTGACGGTCGGATCGTCGGGCGCCCTTTCGGGGTCCACGTCCTCCGGCGGCAACGGCGGTGCGGCCTACGCCGCCGTCGATACGGACGGCACCGCCACGCTCGACAACTCCGGTACGGTTACCGGCAACGTGATCGTCTCCAAGGGCGGCCAGACAAGCTGGTCCAAGGACTACAGCTCCAGCACACCGGCGGCGGCCAATGGCTCGGTCCAGATGGCTGCGATGCCCGGCCAGGCGCTGTTTCTGAACCAGGGCCGGGGCACGTTCGTGACCGGGGCGATCGCGGACGTAGATGCGCTGCTGAATGCCGGCACCCTCAATGTCGGCGGGAGCGACCGGTTCCAGCAGACGCTGGTCACCGGCGACCTGGTCGGCGTCGGCACCAGCGAGCGCGGCAGCCCCTACGATGTCGGCGACGTCGGCATGGACCGGATCTTCTCCGAGGTCAGCTACTACGCCGGCCGCACGAAGCAGATCTGGCGCGATGGGACCACCAGCCGCGGCGGCCTGCTCTCCGGCATCGATGTCGACATGGCGGCCGGCACCAGCGACCAGCTCGTGGTGCGCGGCGATTTCGCAGGCAGCTGGGGCGCGATCCTCAATCCCGACACGCTGCTGCCGAACACGCGCGTCGACCTCCTGAAGGTGCAAGGCGTCGATACGTCCGATCTCACCGTGCTGCCCACGCTGGTGTTCTCCTTCACCAAGCCGACCACCTCCTCGGCCGGCTGGAAGGGCTTCCAGGTCGACAAAGCCAACTTCTCCTCGACCGGGGTCGCCATGGGCCGCAATGCGGCGGAAGTCTCCCGCGGCTTGCAGAGCGCCTGGGACAAACTGGCGGACGGATCGGCTCAGACCGTTTCTTTCGGCCGCGACCGGATCTCGATTGCGGAGACTTTTGCGGCCTTCCATGCGGCCACGCCCGAAATCTTTGAAGACATGCTGACGCCGATCGCCTCGCAGACCGCGAACGCGCCGCTTGCCGGCGCACCGCAAAGCGCGATCGCCGCGGCGAACTCGGTACTTTCCTGTCCGGCCTTCACCACCGGCGTGACGCTGCAGGAAGGCGAGTGCGTCTGGGGCCGGTTCCTTGGCAGCCGGGCCCAGCAGGATCCGATGGATGGGGCGTCCGGGTTCAAGGAATCCACCACCGGCATCCAGGCCGGCGGGCAGAAGATGCTCGGCAACGGCTGGTTCCTTGGCGGCAGCGTCAGCTACGAGGAGAGCTGGTACAAGAACGATGCCGGCACGGAGAAGCTCGACACCCAATCCTTCACCGGCGCGATCGCGCTCAAGAAGGAGATCGGTCCCTGGCTGTTCGCGCTTGCCGGTGGCGCCGGCTACGACTGGGGCGACTCGCGGCGCTATATGAGCATCGGCACGCTGTCGGCCGTGGCCGAGGCGGAGCCGAAATCCGGCTTCCTGTTCGGCCGGGCGCGCGCGTCCTACGAGTTCGCGTTCGATCAGCGCATCTATATGCGCCCGATGGTGGATGTGGACGTGATCGCGGTGCACCAGGACGGCTACACCGAAACCGGGGCCGGCGGGCTGAACCTGATCGTCGACGACACCACGCAGACGGTGTTCGGGGTGACGCCCGGGGTGGAGTTCGGCGCGCGCGTCAATCTCTCCGAGGATCTGCCGGCGCGGCTGTTTGCCGGCGTGGGCGTGTCGTTCCTCTCCGACGACGAGTGGGAAACCACCGCCCGCTTTGCCGGCCTGACGGCGATGGATGCCTTCTCCACCTACATGCCGATCAACGACACCATTGGCCGGGTGACCGCCGGTATCGATCTGCAGAAGACGCAAGGCATGGAGCTGAAGCTGCAATATGACGGCGCCTTCGCCGACGGCTACCAGTCCCACGGCGGATCGCTCAGGTTCGGATATCGGTTCTGATCGTATGTTCCTGGAGCGGAAGGTGGGCGGAAATCGGTTCCCTCTTTTCCTCATCCCGCTCCGGACGCACAAGCGGATCGCCGGATCCAATCCGGCAGCGCGTAAGCTTTGAAGGGTTGCGCACGAGACCGGATTTCGACGATGCTCGCGGCCCTTAACCGACCCGCCCTGGAGCGATCATGATCCGCAGCCTCGCCGTTCTCGCCAGCCTTCTTCTGTCCGCCGCTACCGTTGCGGCCCAGGACACCGCCCCCGCCGCCCAGGCCCCGAGCGCGGGGAGCGCCCAGGAGACCGGCCTGCCCTCCATCGCCGAGGAAGCCGCCGAATCCGGTGCCACCGTCGGCAGCGACCCCGGCGGCCTGGAGCGTGCGACGGATTCCGTCATCGAGGGCGAGGACGACGACGGCTGCGATCCCAACCAGGGCGACATTCTCTGCGACGACGACTTCGACGAGTAACGCCGTTTCGCGCAAGCGCGGGCGCAACGCCCGCGCGACGTGTGACCCGGTCGCGAGACACCGTCGGGCGCAGCCCCGGCCCGTTCCCGGGCGCGCAGCAAGATCAGTACCGCCGACAATGGCGCGAAGGACTGCCCCATGAAGAAGATCGGCTTTTTATCCTTCGGGCATTGGTCGCCCACCCCGCACTCCGAAACGCGCTCGGCGCAGGACGCGCTCCTGCAGTCGATCGAGCTGGCGGTCGCGGCGGAAGAGCTCGGCGCCGACGGTGCCTATTTCCGCGTCCATCACTTCGCCCGCCAGCTCGCCTCTCCGTTTCCCCTGCTGGCGGCGATCGGAGCGCGAACGCGTCGGATCGAGATCGGCACCGGCGTCATCGACATGCGCTACGAGAACCCGCTCTACATGGCGGAGGATGCCGGGGCGGCCGATCTCATCAGCGGCGGCCGCCTTCAGCTCGGCATCAGCCGGGGCTCGCCGGAGCAGGTGGTCGAAGGGTGGCGCTATTTCGGCTACCAGCCCGCAGAGGGCGAGAGCAACCACGATATGGCGCGCCGCCATACGGACGTGCTGCTCGACGTGCTCAAGGGCGAGGGATTTGCCGAGCCGCATCCGCGCCCGATGTTTCCAAATCCGCCCGGCCTGCTGCGGCTGGAGCCTCATTCGGAGGGTTTGCGCGAGCGCATCTGGTGGGGCTCCGCCTCCAACGCGACGGCCGTTTGGGCCGCCCAGCAGGGCATGAACCTACAAAGCTCGACCCTCAAAGAGGACGAGACCGGCGAGCCATTTCACGTCCAGCAGGCTAAGCAGATCCGCCGCTACAGGGAGGCATGGGCCGAAGCCGGCCACGACCGCGCGCCGCGCGTTTCCGTTTCGCGCTCCATCTTCGCGCTGGTGGACGAACGCGACCAAGCCTTCTTCGGCCGGGGCCAGGGGGGCGACCACGTCGGCATCATCGACAATATGCGCGCGGTGTTCGGCCGGTCCTATGCCGCCGAGCCCGACAAACTCGTCGACCAGCTCAAGCAGGACGAGGCGATCGCCGAAGCCGACACGCTGCTTCTCACCGTGCCGAACCAGCTCGGCGTCGACTACAACGTCCATGTCCTCGAAGCTATCTTGAAATATGTCGCTCCGGGCCTGGGCTGGCGCTGACGAAAGCGTTTCGCGGCGAAATGGAGCCGCTCTGGATCGTTCCCAGGCCAGTGGAAGCCGGGTTGGCCTGAAAACGCTCCGGAGCAAGCCCTTTCCGTTCAAATCGCCGGGAGGCGATCGATCATCCGATCGAGCGTGATGGGATAGTCCCGCACCCGAACGCCGGAGGCGTTATAGGCCGCGTTGGCGATCGCGGCGGCGACGCCGCAAATCCCAAGCTCCCCGACACCCTTCGACTTGAGCGGTGTTGCGACCGGATCGAGCGTGTCCAGGAACACGACCTCCTGCTCCGGAATGTCGGCATGGACGGCGACCTCGTAACCGGCGAGGTCGTGATTGACGAAGAAGCCGCGGCCGGTGTCGGTCGCGAGATGCTCCGACAACGCCGCACCGATGCCCATCACCATGCCGCCGAGCACCTGGCTGCGCGCGGTCACCGGGTTGAGGATACGGCCGGAATCGCAAACCGCGAGCATGCGGCGCAGGCGCGTCTCGCCGGTGCCGATATGCACCCCGACCTCGACGAAATGGGCGCCGAACGTTGCCATCAGATATTCTTCGGTGTGGAACTTGCCGAAGGTCATGGTGTCTTCGCCCACAAGCTCGCCGTCGATCTCGGAAAGCGGCGTGGCGGTGTTTCCGGCAACGACATTGCCATCCCGGAACTCCGCCTCCTGGGCCCCGATCCGCTCCGCGATCTCGTCGCGCAGCGCCAGGCAGGCCGCATAAACGCCGGCGGTCGAGCTCGAGGCGCCGAACTGCCCGCCTGAACCGGAGGAAACAGGCCAAGCGCTGTTGCCGAGACGCACCTCGACGGCGTCCATCGACAAGCCCATGGTCTCGGCCGCCGTCTCCGCGATGATCGTGTAAGAACCCGTGCCGATATCGGTCATATCGGTTTCGATGATGAGCTTGCCGTCGGAAAGCCTCGCCCGGGCGCCGGACGGCAACGTCAGGTTCCCGCGATAGGCGCCGGCCATGCCGTGCCCGATCAACCATTGACCTTCGCGCCGGCCGCCGGGCGTCATGTTGCGATCGGCCCAGCCGAACTTCTCCGCCCCTCGCCGGAGACATTCCACGAAGTGTCGTTCGGAGAAGGGAACCGACGGCTTGCTCGGATTGACCTGGGTGTCGTTGAGGATGCGGAACTCGACCGGATCGATGCCGAGCTTCTCCGCCATCTCGTCCATGGCGATTTCGAGCGCCATAAGGCCCGACGCTTCGCCGGGCGCACGCATGTCGGAGGCTTCCGGCAGATGCATATCGACCAGATGATGCATCACGCGCCGGTTCTCGCCCGCATAGAAATAGGGCGTCTGGGCGGTCGCATTCTCGCCGCGGCCGCCCGGCAGGGTGTGCGAGGCGGCCTCATGGCCGATCGCCGTCAGCTTGCCGTCCCGGGTCGCGCCAAGACGGATGCGCTGCACCGTCGCCGAGCGATGAGTGGTGTTGTTCATCATAAACGGCCGCGGCAAGGCGAGCTTGACGGGCTGTCCGGTCGCGCGTGACCCAAGCGCGGCGAGCACCGCATCGGCGCGCAGCCACAGCTTGCCGCCAAAGCCACCGCCGATATAGGGGCTTTCCACCCGGATCGTGTCGGGGTCGATGCTGAAGGTGGTGGCGAGCGCCTGGCGGTTCCACTCGATCATCTGGTTGGAGGTCCAGACGGTCATCTCGCCGCCGTCCGACCAGTCGACGATCGAGGCATGCGGTTCCATCATGGCATGGGTCTGGGACGGCGTCCGGTACATCTCATCGAGCGTGACCGGCGCATCCGCGAAAGCGGCGTCGAAGTCGCCGACATTCGTGCTCGGCTCGCCGGTGCCTTCCAGGCGCGCAAAGGCGGCGTCGAGATCGAACTCCGCGTCCTCGTCGATCTCGTAGGTCACGTTGACGAGATGCGCGGCGGCGCGCGCCTGCTCGAACGTGTCCGCCACGACGACCGCGATCGCCTGCTGGTAGTGCTCCACGACATTGCCGCCGAAAAGCCGCGCGACATTGTAGTTCCAGATGCCGAGCGGCTCGATCTCCAGCGTGGTGATGACGACCCTGACGCCCGGCGCCTTGCGTGCCGCGCCAGCGTCGATCGCCGTGATCTTGCCTTTGGCGATCTCCGAGCCGATCGGATACCCGACCAGATGGCTGCGCACCACATCGTTGCGCTCATAAGCGTAGGGCGCGGTGCCGGTAACCTTCAATGGCGCGTCGACCCGCGTGTGCGGCTTGCCGACGATCCGGGCCTTGTCGAAGAGGTTCTGTCCTGCCGGTCGATTGAATTCCATGGTCTCAGTCCTCCGCGAGCATGGCGGCAAGCGTGCGCTCGGCGAGCGCGACCTTGAAGGCGTTCTCCTCCGTCGGCCGGGCGCCGGCGAGAAGCTTTGCCATCACGGCATGGGCGCCGTTGGGCAGTTCCGCGTCGGCGTCGGCGCGGCGCCAGGGCTTCGGTGCGACACCGCCCAGCGCCACACGGCCGGTTCCGTCCGGCTGGCGAACAAGCGCAACGGACACGAGCGCGAAGGCATAGGACGCGCGGTCGCGTACCTTCTGATAGGCTTGGCGTCCGCCGATCGGGGCCGGCAACGTCACCGCGGTGATCATCTCGCCGGCATCGAGAACGGTTTCGATCTCGGGCGTCTCGCCGGGCAGGCGATGGAACTCGTCCAACGAAATCCGCCGCGTGGCCCCTGTCGAGGTCACCGTTTCCACGCTCGCGTCGAGCGCCCGCATGGCAACAGCCATGTCGGAAGGGTGGGTCGCGATACAGGCATCAGACGTGCCGATGATCCCGAGCTGGCGCGAGAAGGCACCTTCGGTGAGGGCACCGCAGCCAGCGCCGGGGTCGCGTTTGTTGCAGGGTTGAGCCGTGTCGTAGAAATACGGGCAGCGCGTGCGCTGCAGGAGGTTGCCGCCCGTGGTCGCCTTGTTGCGAAGCTGGCCGGAAGCGCCGGCGACGAGGGCGCGGGTCAGCACCGGATAGTCCCGCCGTACGCGACTGTCAGCCGCCAGATCGGTATTGCTGACGAAGGCACCGATGCGAAGCCCGCCGTCCGCCGTCTCCTCGATGCGCTCAAGTCCGGTCCCGCTCACGTCGATGAGGTGAGCCGGCGTTTCGATCTCAAGCTTCATCAAGTCGAGAAGGTTGGTACCGCCGGCGATGAACTTGGCGCCGGAGACCGCTGCGGCGCGGGTCGCGGCGTGCGCTGGATCGTTTGCCCGCTCGTAGGAAAAGGCTCTCATGGCTCAGCTCTCCGCCACGTCGTTGATCGCCGCGAGAATGTTGGAATACGCCCCGCAGCGGCAGATGTTGCCGCTCATGCGCTCGCGGATCTCTGCGTCGGACATCTCGATCGGACCCGTCAGATCGCCGGTCACATAGCTCGGAACGCCGGCCTTGATCTCTTCAAGCACCGCCGTCGCGGAGCAGATCTGACCGGGTGTGCAGTAGCCGCACTGGAACCCATCATGCTCTGCGAAAGCCGCCTGCATCGGATGGAGGTCGTCGGGCGTGCCAAGGCCTTCGATCGTCGTCACCTCGTCGCCCTCGTGCATCACCGCCAGGCTCAGGCAGGAGTTGATGCGTTGCCCGTTGACCGAGACGGTGCAGGCGCCGCACTGGCCGTGGTCGCACCCTTTCTTGGTGCCCGTCAGACCCATGTGCTCGCGCAGCGCATCCAGGAGCGAGGTCCGGTTATCCAGCTCGAGCGTACGGCTTTCGCCGTTCACACGCAGGGAAATGCGTGACGTTTCGGGACCGACCGGCTCGGCGTTTGCAGTCTGCATACCGCTTTCCTTCGCGTTTGCCGTCCACGGAAGGGCCGTAGAAGCCGTCAGAGTGGCAGCACCGGCCAGAAAGGTCCGTCGGCGGAGTTCGTATTCGATCGGCGGGCTCATATGGCGCTCCTTCGGCTGGTCGACAGGCCGTGGAAAATTCGAAACATTCCAAGGTCTGAAAATTAGGAGACGCAAGTGCGGTCTGAATTGGCCTTCGGATCATATGACCGATGAGGCGCGCTCATGAGTATGGCGGGAACCAATCTCGGCGCTTCTTCTTCGCGCGCGAACGCTTTCGCCTACCGGCAAGATCCAGGGCGCGAAATGAAGACCAAATCCCTGACCTATCAGGTCATGAATCCTTCTCATGAGTTCTATCGGCCACGGGCCGCTAATCCATCGCCGTCCAAGCGCCATTTGTAGTGGCGGCAAGCGCTACGCCACGCCGATCCTGGCGGCCGCGGCCTCTCGATCACAAGGATTTGGGGTCTCAACGGCCCGAAACCATGGAACGTGATCGCTTTGGATGGATTTGAGCGGGATGCGAGCGCAGGCCGGGACCGATTTTCCAGTCTGCTCTGCAGCACGTCCCGTTCGGATGACCTAGTCTGAACGAACAGGAGTGACCATGCTTAAGATCGCTTCAATCGCCTGCAGCCTGTCGCTGGCCACCTCGGCCGCCCTCGCCCAGGACCGCCTTCCAATCGACCAGGAGGAACTCGCCAGGGTCTCCCCCGTCCTCCAGGCCTACACCAAGGACGATCTGTTCGGCCGCGTCTGGCAGGACCCTGCCCTGTCCAAGCGCGACCGTGGACTGGTAACGGTCGCCGCGCTCATCGCCCGCAACCAGACGGACGAGCTGTCCGACTATATCCGCCTCGCCCTCGAAAACGGCGTAACCCCGGCGGAGATTTCGGAGACGATCACCCACCTCGCCTTCTATGCTGGCTGGGAAAACGCGATGGCCGCCGTCGATGAGGCCGCCGACGTGTTCGAGGATCGCAACGTCTCCGCCAATCAGCTCCCCGCCGTCGATCCCGACACCATGCTGCCGCTCGACGAAGAGGCCGAGGCCTCCCGTCAGTCCTTCGTGCAAGAGACCTACGGGAACGTCTCGCAGGGCGTGGTCGACAACACCGAACAGCTTCTCTTCCTCGACCTCTGGCTCCGGCCCGGGCTGGAGCCGCGCGATCGCAGCCTCGTGACGGTGGCGGCCCTGATCGCGTCCGGCCACGTGGAGCAGATCACGTTCCACCTCAACCGTGCCATGGACAACGGGCTCAGCAAGGACGAAGCATCGGCGATGCTGTCGCATCTGGCCTTCTATGCCGGTTGGCCGAACGTGTTCTCCGCCATGCCGGTGGCGAAAGACGTGTTTGAAAGCCGCGAAGGCTGACCGGCACGCCCGCATTCCGCCGCGTGCTCGTTCCAGGTCTCGCGCAGATGCGCGGGCCTGTTACCGGCAACCGTCGTCTTGCGGATCGCGTCGCGCCCCTTACTCCCTATGGCGCAAGGCGTCGATGATCACGCGGAAGGCCGGCGAGGTCTGGCGGCGGTGGGGATAGTAGAGATAATGGCCCGGAAACGGAGGGCACCAATCCTCCAGCACCGTTACCAGCCGTCCGGCGTCGACATGGCCGCGCACCAGGCTTTCCGGCACGAAGCCGATCCCGTAGCCCTCAAGTGCGGCTTCGACCACCGCACCGATGGTGTTGAAGGTGAGTTGCCCCTCCACCCGCACGCGCAGTTCGCGGCCGTCCTTTTCGAACTCCCACGCATACAGGCCGCCATGGGTGGGCAGCCTGAGATTGATGCAGACGTGGCCGGTCAGATCCTGCGGCGACTGAGGCGGCTCGCGCCCCTCCAGATAGGCAGGAGAGGCCACGGCCAACATCCGGAAGTCCGGGCCGATCCGGACGGCGATCATGCCCTCCGACAGTTGCTCGCCCAGGCGCACGCCGGCATCGAATTTTTCCGCCACGATATCCGTCAGGCCGTAGTCCATCACCACCTCGACCTTGAGGTCGGGATAGTGTTTGAGCACGGGAGCGAGCTTCGGCCATAGCAGGGTTTCGGCGGCGTAGCCGTCGGCCGTGATGCGGATGATGCCGGCCGGACGGTCCCGCATCTCAATCAGCGCTTCGAGTTCGGCTTCCACCTCGGCCAGATGGGGCGCGATGCGCTCCAGCACGCGTTCGCCCTCCGGCGTCGGCGTCACGTTGCGGGTCGTCCGGGTCAGCAGGCGAAGGCCCAGCCGCTCTTCGAGCCCGCGGATGGAATGGCTGAGTGCGGACTGCGAAACGCCGATTTGCGCGGCCGCGCGCGTGAAACTCCCCTCGCGCGCGACCACGATCAAGGACATCAGGTCGACAATGTTCTCTCGGAGCATTGGTGAATAGCCTTCATGAAACTTCTGCAAATATAGCGACATTTCCGACCGGCAAGGATGTGATATCGCTGCCAATCCGCTTCGCTCGGAGAACGACCATGAAGATCGGCATCCTCGGCTCAGGCCTTATGGGCGGCAAGCTCGGAACCATCTGGGCGCGCGCCGGACACGACGTCGCCTTCAGCTATTCCCGCAGTTCCGACAAGCTCGATCGCCTGGCGCGCCAGGCCAAAGCCCGCGCCGGCTCTCCGGCGGATGCTGCGCGAGAGGCGGATGCCGTGCTTCTCGCGGTGCACTGGTCCCGCGTCGACGATGTTTTGGCGCAAGCGGGAAACCTGGCGGACAAGGTCGTGGTCAACTGTTGCGTGCCGCTCGATCTTCGCAACCAGGATCTGGTGGTCGGAACGACGACGTCAGGGGCCGAAGAACTGGCCCGCAAGCTTCCCCAGGCGCGCCTGGTCTGTGCCTTCAACACGAGCCCGAGCGAAGCACTGTTCGACGTCTTCGAGATGCGCCAGACATCGCCACGGCCACAGCTTCTCTATTACGGCGACGATAGGTCCGCGAAACAGCTCGCACGCACGCTTATCAGCGATGCCGGATACGAGCCGCTCGATACCGGCCCCTTGCGCAGCGCACGCTTCGTCGAGCCGTTTGCGATGGTGACGGCGGAGCTCGCCTACGAGCAGCCGGGCGGACCGAAGCTGATCTATCGCTTCGAGCACCTTCGCTGAGACGGCGGTTCGTGAATGTGATTCATAAGTGCCAGCGCATCGCGCCCCATTATCCAGATCTCCTGGCGACCTACTTTTCCCGTGCAAGGAGACAAACAGAAAGGGTTCTCCGATGAACATCACTCGCGTTGGTTCGAAACCGTCCAATCCTGGCCCGGATGACTGGTTCACCGGCCGCGTCCGCATCGATCCCCTGTTCGCCGCCGAAGAGCCCGGCCGCGTTGCCGGCGCGTCGGTCACGTTCGAGCCGGGGGCACGGACGGCCTGGCACACCCATCCTCTCGGTCAGACGCTGATCGTCACCCAGGGCGTCGGGCGCGTTCAGCGCGCAGGCGGACCCGTCGAGGAAATCCACCCCGGCGACGTCGTCTGGTTTCCGGCCGGTGAAAAGCATTGGCATGGTGCCTCGCCGGAGGTGGCGATGACGCACATTGCAATCCAGGAGAGCCTGGACGGTTCGACCGTGACTTGGCTGGAAAAGGTCAGCGACGCGGACTACGCCGGCTGACCTGACCTCTTGCAGAAGAGCGCCCGTCCGCACCGGTGCCGCCGTCTCGCGGCACCGGACGGGAAAGGCGTTTCTCTGTTCCGGAGCGTTAGAAGGGTGTTCACGCTGGATCGTGCGACCATCCGGCTCCCCGTGTGTTCGCCCACGCTCTCGACCCGTTCTGCTCCTCAAGAAATGGTTCCAGATTCAATAGGTTGAGCGAGGCACCATGCGCCCGAAGATCACGTGCCACATGATCACGTCGCTCGACGGAAGGCTTCATCCTTCCCGATGGAGCGATCCGGTCGACGGCACCATCACCGGCCTAATCCATCGTCACTATGACACCATCGCCGACCGTTTCGGGGCGGAGGGCTGGATCGTGGGCCGCAAGACCATGGCCGAGATCGCCGGCGAAGGCGCGCCGCCGGACCTTCTCGACACGCCGCAAGTCCGCCCACCTCACCGCGCGAACCGCAACGGGCGCGACCTTGCCGTTGCGATCGATCCCTCCGGGCGGATTGGTTACGCCGCCGATGAGATCGAAGGCGACCACGCGGTCGCTATCCTGTCGGAGCGGGTTTCCGACGCCTATCTCGCCGGCCTGCGCGAGACCGGCGTCTCCTATGTCTTCGCCGGTGCCGACGGACGCGAGCTCGGCACGGCCCTGAAGGCGGTGGCCGACATGTTCGCGGTCACGCACCTGCTGCTGGAAGGCGGAAGCATCACCAACGGCGCCTTCCTGGCCGCCGGCCTCATCGATGAGGTGAGCACCCTGATCTGCCCGGCGATCGACGGCCTTTCCGGCGTTCCCACCATTTTCGAGCACCAGGGGCCGCCCGACAGCCGGCCGGCAGCCGGACAACATTTGTGCCTGACCACCTGCGAGGCGCTGGACGGCGGCGTGGTCTGGCTGCGCCACGAAGTCGTGCACGGCTGAGCGCAGCCGACCGACGCGAAACACCAATCATCGAAGGAGATTGACCATGCTGAGATCGACCACCACCGCATTGGCCACCGTCCTCCTGGCATCCGGTGCCTTCGCCCAGAATATGGAAATCACCAAGAGCGGCAGTCGCGACGGCATGATCGCGTCGTCCGACACCTTTACCGGCACCGCCTATGTGGAGCCGGTATTCTCCAATCAGGATCCGTTCGTGGTCAACGGCGGCAAGGTGACCTTTCTGCCCGGGGCGCGCTCCCACTGGCACACGCACCCGGCCGGCCAAGTGCTGATCGTCACCGACGGAACAGGCTGGGTCCAGGAAGAGGGCCAGGAGAAGCAGGTCATGCAGGCCGGCGACGTGGTCTGGTGTCCGCCGGACGTGAAGCACTGGCACGGCGCGACCGACGGAACGGCCGTCACCCACTATGCCATCCAACAGTTCGAGGACGGCGAGAACGTGGTCTGGATGGAACCGGTTACCGACGCTCAGTACGGCGCCCCCGCCGAGTAGATCGCCGCGATCGCCGCACCCAAAGAGCCGGCCCGGCGGATCAAGGCAACGCCCCGTTCGCCCGCCTTCCGGCACACCGCACGTCCAGACACCGGAGCGGCCATCCGGCCGCTCCGGCACACTTTTTTCGAGCAATCGCTTGGCGCCATCGCAGATTTGGACGCGTGACGCCCGTCCGCCCCTAGGGATCACCTCATGTCCAATGCATCCGCCTTGCGCCAGCACCCGCCGCGCCGCGACCGCGGCGATACGGCAACCCTTGCCGTCGTCGCCGTGGCCACGGCGCTGGTTCTGATCATTTTCACCACGCCGCTCGCCACGATCGTGCCGACGACTCAGGCGCTCGGCGCAAGTGCCGGCCAGGAAGCCTGGCTGCTTGCCGCCATGCCCATGGGCGCGGCAACCGGCCTGCTCGGCGCCGGCGCGCTTGGCGACGATCGCGGACGGCGCATCGTTTTCCTGTGGGGACTGGGCGTCATGGCTGTGGCCTCGATGATCGCGGCCGCCGCGCCGACTGCGCTGGTCGTCATTCTGGCGCGCATTGCCCAAGGCCTCGGCGGTGCTGCCGTGATTGCCTGCGGTCTCGGGCTTCTCGGCGTGGTGTTTCCGGCGGGACGGCCCCGTGTCCGCGCGACTGGGATTTGGGCCGCCGCGCTCGGCGCCGGCGTCGCCATCGGCCCGATCCTGGCGGCGCTGTGCACCGCGTTCGGCGGATGGCGCGCGGCCTATTGGAGCACGGGCCTGCTGGCGTTCGCGCTGCTCCTCGCCGGCCATGCCGTGGTACCCCATGAAGACGAGAACGCGCCCCGGCGGGTGGACTGGCTCGGAACCGCGTTGTTGATGGCCGGCCTTGCGATGTTCATGTCGAGCCTCACCGAAATGCGGCTTGGCCTGGTACGTCCGACCGTCCTCCTGCTTTTCGCCGGCGGCCTTCTCGCCATCCTCGTCTTTATCCTGGTCGAGGTGCGACACCGCGATCCGATCATCGACCTGGCCTTGTTTCGCCATGCCGATTTCGCCGGCGCCACCTTTGCCGCGTTCGCCTCGGGCGCGGGCGTCCTGGCGACGATGTCGCTGGTGCCGACATTGCTGACCCGTACGCTGGAGAGTTCAGCGCTGACGGCGGCGTTCGTTCTGTGCGCGTGGTCGGCGACCAGCGTCGTCACCGCGCTCGGCGCGCGTTGGATCCCGGAACGAATCACGCCGCGCTTGCTTTTGGTGGCGGGTCTTGCCGCCTGCGCCATCGCGCAGCTCATGCTCTACGCCCCGTCGGCCGAGGGCAGCGTGCTTCAAGTCCTGCCGAGCTTGTTCCTGGCGGGCGCGGCCAACGGGGTCCTCAACGCCGCCCTCGGCCGGCAGGCGGTCGCCACCGTGCCGCAGGATCGCACGGCCATGGGAAGCGGCGCCAACAACACCGCCCGCTATCTGGGCTCGGCCATTGGGATAACCCTCGGCGCCGTTCTGATTGCCCACGGGGCCGACGTTGGTGGCCTGCCGGGACTTCTGACCGGTTGGAACGAGACCGTGCTCGCAACGGCCGGCTTTTCGATCCTCGGCGCCGTCGTCGTCGCCGTCGCGCGAGATCGATGAGCCCTGCTCATCAGTGTTTGCAGATCTGCCGCGCTGGCCCGAAATGGAGGATTTCCCATATGATTTGGGAGCAAGGGCAGCCTCGGCCCATCAGCACAAAGGCATGAGCACGATGAAGCGGAGTCCAGTGTACTTGGCGATCGCTTTCGCCGCCGCCGCCATGGCCGGCCTGGCTTCGATGGGGAGGGCAGACGATGCCATCGCGGCGGAGGACGACATGAAAATTCGCATTATCATCGATGGCGTCGAGCTCAACGGGACGCTCGACGACACGCCCGCTGGACGGGAATTCGCGACCTTGCTGCCGCTGGAGCTAACGCTTTCGGACTACCACAACACCGAGAAGGTGGCTGACCTGCCCAAGCGCCTGTCGACCGAGGGAATGCCGGACGGCATGGATCCCGACGTGGGCGACATCACCTACTTCGCCCCATGGGGCAACCTCGCCCTGTTCTACCGCGATTTCGGCTATTCGCGCGGCCTGATCCGTCTGGGCCGGATCGACGGCAGCATCGATCCGCTCACGCGCAGCGGCAAGCTCTCTGCGCGGATTGAACAGGTCGGAGAGGCGGACTAGACTAGAGCCTTTTCCGATCAGATGAAAACATCTGAGCGACAAGAAATGGCTCGAGCTTCAATAGGTTGGTCAAGTCCTTTTCGCTCAAATTGATTCAATTTGAACGGGGCATGCTCTAGAAACCGTTCGGGCCGTCTTGTTCCGTTCGAAGCGAGCGGACCAGGTTTCGCTTGAGATCAAAACCCTATCGGGCTGGTAACGTTTTGGTAACTCAGCTTCGCTTTCGTCTTTTGGGATAGAGGCTCTGATGAGCAGAGCTTCTCTGATTGGACGATAAAGCACGGGCGTTAATCGAGCCGCGCCTTCCAAAGAGGCGGCCCGACGCAGGGTTGATGACCGGCACGTTGTCAGCAATATCCTGCATGTGCTGAAGACAGGCGACCGACGAGCAGAACTGCTTGGCCGAACACGCCTCCTCCACCAACCACTTCAGGCATCGATCCCCGGCAGCTCTGAAGACACGTCCTCGACGCTTTGATGAACAGAGTCGGCGTGCATTCTCAACGTCAGTCACCCCCGCCACGCCAAGCCAGGCTGAATGACTTCCTATACGCTATCGCCCTCGCAGCCCTCACCTCACTCCAAGATTGATCAACTTCTCACTATAGACACCCTAGGTTATATTATCGTTATATGCGCAATGCGCTTCCGCTACCAGCTTTCACGGAAGATCTACATCAAAATTATATCCGCTCCTTTGATCACCAACGCCATCAGCGATAATTGTCCTGGAACAAACCAACACCCCTTGAAAAAGGAGACCGACTGCATGCTGCGCAAGCATATCATATTAGAGGCCATACTTCTATTCGTACTGGCAATTTTTTCTATTTCATTTTTAATGAATGATGTAATTTTTTCAGAATTTACTCGAGTCAGCGCAGATGACCAAGATGGAGCGCTTCAACTCGCCCTACTCGAACATTGGAGAAACGTGATTCACGGCGCTTCTCCTTGGCATACTGCCAATTTTTTTACCCCATCGAACGTACAATGGGATACAACGATACATATCTCCTTCTCGGTCTTACATTTTCCGGCATAAGAAGCCTCGGCCTGGATGCATTGATAGCACAAGAGCTTTCACATATAATTTTTCGAATAATTGGATTCTTATGTACGTGGATATTTTTCAGGAGATATTTAAGTGGATCAGTATTTTCTGCAGCCTTTGCAGCCACATTGACGGTAGTTCTGCACTCGGCTGCCTATGCAGTTTCGAACACACAACTTTCGCTGGTTGGCTTGACGCCTTTTGAACTCATTCTACTTGCCGAACTGCTTCGTTCCGCCGAGGAAGGCGCCCTCCTCAAAGGCATTTTAATCGGAGGTGGAATCGGCCTCTTGTTCGGCAGTTGGCTTATGACTGCTTTCTACATGGCCTGGTTTACTGGTGTTTTTATTATTGTCGGCGTGATCGCTCTGGCGCTATTCGACCGACGACTCCTAGCGAGCACCACAGCGAAATTTTGCACAAACCGCATGTGGTTGACGCCCATCGCCGCCGTTTTAGTAGCCTCGCCCTTTCTTTATTGCTTCTTATGGCTCTACGCTCCGAAACTCGCTGAAACCGGAGGGCAACCATTCAGCGAGATAGTCCGCTTTCTTTTGCCATTTCCAGGCGGTTTCCTTGGGCTGGCCGGCGAGAATTGGCTATGGTCAGATTTAATAAACGCCACCATATACGCCCCCTCGCAAGGTACATTCTTAGAGATATCCGGATATTCAGCATTCACGCCCTTAATGACCATTTGCTTTGTCGCAGCCGCCATCTCCGTTAACTGGTGGACACGCGGACTCTCGCGAAGCCTTCGCGCAGCAATCATTTGCGCTGTCATTGCAATATCAACTCTATATATCGCTCAAATGCGCTTTGGAAGCGTCTCTCCTTGGGAAATTATCTACCAAATTGTACCTGGCGCCGCAGCTATTCGGGTTGTTAATCGCATAAGCCTTCTACTTGCACTTCCGGCCGCCTGCGTTATTGCATTGTGGCTTCAGCTCAGAGTAGCAAAATATTCAATCATTATCGCATTTTTGCTAGGCTTATCAGTGATTCTTGAGCAATACTCTACCCTAGATATGGCGCGGATGGAAACAGGATCCATTGCCCGATTTATCGATTCGATCCCATCTCCACCAGAGAACTGCAAATCCTTCTACATTATTGATCCGCCCGCAATATCGCCCTTCTGGCCTGGACGCGTCTATGATCAGGACTCCTTGACGTGGATCAACGGCGACGTAATGGCCATGATTGTCGCATCAGAAATTAATCTACCGACAATAAATGGGCACGCAAGCTACTTGCCTAATGGTTGGTTCCTAAAAGGTGCGTTTGGTGAAGATTATAGGCGACGCATAGCAGACTATGCCCAAACTCACCAATTATCAGACCCATGTGAGCTCAACCTGACAGAACGACGTTGGAGCTGGCCTCTCTTTCGGGAGTAGCTATTTTATTGCGACCAATGTTCAGATCATACGACGCCATTGCCGCGCCTGAGGGTCAGAAGCGATAAATCCCGAGGTCATTGGTGGGAACAATTCGATCGAATCCCGAGGTCATTGGTGGGAACAATTCGATCGAATCCCAGAAAAGGCGCGCGCAATTTTGGAGATTTTTTTGTTTCCATCTCTTCGAAGAGTAAGATCTTGCAACACTTCGGGCGGACAAATAGACTTACTCAGATGGAGAGGGAGCCCTGCCCATCGCAGGTCTTTTAGCATATTCTTATCATTCCAGGCGCTATGACCTACTGCACTATCAGGCTCGATCCTAGAGTCTAGGTCATATCGCAGCTTTCCCGCCTACAAGACAGACGATGTCGCAGGCATGGAGACCGGGAAGCTCGGCGACGACTTCGAACCCCTTCGTCACAACACATCCGCGAAGCCGAGCGCCTCCGCAAAGGCAGTGGAGGCGGGTTCACAACCGGCAACAGCAATCTATACTGGCTCGACAAAGTCGGGGCCGCGGCTTCCGTACGCGGGTTCCCGCCGCGCCGGGGAGGATTGCCGTGCTGAAATACGCCGTCGCTGCCATTGCGGTCGCACTTCCCGCGACTTTGGCCGGATCGTCCGTATCCGCGCAGGAGGTGCCGGTCTGCGAGGTCGACCGCCCCGTTGCGCTCGCGGGTCTCGATTGGGATTCCAGCGCCTTCCACAACGGTGTTGTCAGCTTCATTCTGAAGCATGGCTACGGCTGCGATACGTCGATCGTCGCGGGCTCGACAATTCCGCTGCTCAACAGCATGGCCCGTGGCGAGGTCGACATCTCCATGGAGACCTGGATCCCCGACATTCCCGATGCCTGGGCCAGGGTCGCCGAGAACGGCAAGGTCGAGGCGATCGGGGTCAACTATCCCGACGCCACCCAGAACTGGTACGTCCCGAAATACACCGTCGACGGCGACGACGCGCCGGCCAAAGGGCTCGCGTCGGTCTCCGATCTGCCGAACGTCAAGGATGTCTTCGCCGATCCGGACAAGCCCGGCATGGGCCGCTTCTACAACTGCATCCTCGGCTGGGGCTGCGAGGTCATCAACACCAAGAAGCTCTACGCCTATGGCCTGACCGACAGCTACACCAACTTTCGGCCGGGAACCGGCGCAGCACTTGCCGCGACGATCGAGACCCACATTCGCCGCAAGGAGCCGATCCTGTTCTATTATTGGGGGCCGAGCCGGCTTCTGGGCCAGATCGGCGACCAGATCGTGGCGCTTGAGGAGCCTCCCTATAACGAGGAGACCTGGGCCGCGCTCACCTCGCAGACCAATCCGAGCGACGTGAAAGAGGCCACGGCCTATCCCCTCACCGCCGTCTCCATCGCCGTGAACACCGCGTTTGCGGAAATGGCGCCCGACATCATCCGCTTCCTGGACAGGTACGAGACCAGCAACGCGCTGATCTCCGACGCGCTCGCCTACATGCAGGCCAAAAACGCCACGGCCGAAGAGGCTGCCGTCCACTTCCTGAAGGAAAATCCGGACATCTGGACCGGATGGGTGCCTGACGAAGTGACCGAGAGTGTGAAAGCCGCCCTGACGGCGAGCTGACGAACCGAGCGCTGGCTTCACTTCGACCCGCCCCGTCCGGGTCGAAGTGGCAAAACCGCGACAGCGTGAGGACAAAAAACACTTCGCACTTTTCCTGGATTTCGCGTCCTTTCACGCAAATCCGGACGGAAAACCGCTTCGCACTTTTCCTGGATTTCGCGTCCCTTCGCGCAAATCCGGACGGAAAACCGCTTCGCACTTTTCCTGGATTTGCGCGCGCACCTGGTTTTCGATAGGTCCCGGGCCCACTGCCTGTCCGAAGCCGCCACGGAACCCCGCATGAACCAGGACACCCTCTTCCTCGGCGAACATGTCGGCCAGGCGATCCGCACGGCGACCAACGACGCCGTGCGCTTTCTCGTGGTGAACTACGGCGACGTGTTCGAGGCGATCTCCCGGGCACTCTTGACCGTTCTCGTCGCGCTGGAGCGCGGCCTGCGCGATGCGCCCGCCTGGGTGATCATCCTCGCCGTCGGCCTGCTCGCCTTCGGCGCCAGCCGCCGGATCGGGCTCGCGCTTTCCATGATGGTAGCGATGTGGTTCGTCGGCACGCTCGGCCTCTGGGAGCAAGCGATGCAGACGGTGGCGATTTTGCTCGTCTCCGTCGCGCTGTCGATCCTCATCGGAGTGCCGATCGGCGTCTTGTCCTCCCGGTCCGACCTGCTGCGCACCATCATTTCGCCGGTGCTCGACCTGATGCAGACAATCCCGAGCTTCGTCTACCTGATCCCGGCGGCCATGCTGTTCGGGCTGGGCAAGGTGCCGGCAATCCTGGCAACCGTGATCTACGCCACCCCACCGCTGATCCGCCTCACCGATCTCGGCATCCGCGAGGTCGCCGCCGATGTGGTGGAGGCAAGCCGCGCCTTCGGCGCCAGCCGCTGGCAGCTTCTGAAAGGCGTGCAGATCCCGCTGGCGCTGCCCTCCATCATGCAGGGCATCAACCAGACCACCATGATGGCGCTTGCCATGGTGGTGATTGCCTCGATGATCGGCGCACGCGGCGTCGGCGAGACCGTGCTGGTCGGTCTTCAACGCAACGATGCCGGACAAGGCCTGGTCGGCGGCATCGCCATCGTGGTGCTGGCTGTCGTGTTCGATCGCATCAGCCAGTCGATCGGCGCCAGAGCCCAGGCCTATCGCCGCGCCGGCCAGCGCTAATTCCTGGCCCAGCACCGATCGGGAGACCGCCGCGATGGCGTTGATCGAAGTCGAGCACATCACGAAGATCTTCGGCCCCGACCCGAAGGCCGCGCTCACGCGCGTTCGCCAGGGCTTCGACAAAGACGCGCTCTTGGCCGAGAGCGGCCACACGCTTGCCCTCGACGATGTCTCCCTTTCCATCGCAAAGGGCGAGATCTTCGTCGTGATGGGCCTTTCCGGCTCCGGCAAATCGACGCTGATCCGCCACTTCAACCGCCTGATCGACCCCACCGACGGTCGCATCCTGGTCGATGGCGCGGACGTGATGACGCTGAAGCCGCGCGCGCTCGAAGCCTTCCGGCGCGCGCGCATGAGCATGGTGTTCCAACGCTTCGGGCTCATGCCCCATCGCACGGTTTTAGAGAATGTCGCCTACGGGCTGGAGGTGCGCAGCGTTTCGCGGCGGGCGCGCCGGGCGACGGCGGCGAAATGGGTGGAAGCCGTCGGCCTCTCCGGCTTCGAGAACCAGTATCCGAGCCAGCTTTCCGGCGGCATGCAACAGCGTGTCGGCCTGGCGCGCGCGCTCGCCACCGACGCCGACATCCTGCTGATGGACGAGGCTTTCTCCGCCCTCGACCCCTTGATCCGCAGCCAGATGCAGGACCAGCTCATTGCGCTGCAGGCCGAGCTCAACAAGACCATCGTGTTCATCACCCACGATCTCGACGAGGCGCTGAAGATCGGCGACCGGATCGCGATCCTGAAGGATGGACGCCTGTCCCAGGTCGGCACCCCACCGGAAATCCTGCTCCGCCCAGCCGACGACTATGTCCGCGCCTTCGTGCGCGACGTGAACCGGGCGCGGGTTCTCACCGTCGACGTGGTGATGAAGCCCCCGCAACATCGCGTCACGGAGGAAAATCTGGAGCGCGCCTTGGCCGAGATGCGCCAGCTCGGTGCAGCTTACGGCTATGCCGTCGACGGCGACGCCTATCGCGGTCTGGTCACGCAAAACGCCGTGGAGGCAGCGATCGCCGAACCGAATGGCGCCAAAACCACCTGGGACGTGGTGGAGAATCGGCCTGTGGTCGCCACCTCCGACCCACTCGAAGTCGCACTGCCCGCAACGCTCGGTTCCGACTATCCGGTGGCCGTCGTCGACGCCGATGGCCGGCTGCGCGGCGTGGTGTCGTCTGAAACCATGTCGGATGTGCTCGCCCCACCGGCGAACGAGACGACACCGCCGAACGCCGCCGCGGGCGCGGAGGAGACCGGGCGCAAGGCGAGCTGACCCGGCGCAAGCGATCGACCTATTCCGCGGCGGCAGGCACCGCTCCCGCCGAGAGTTCCGCTCGTGCGGCCCGAAACACCTCTGCCAGCGCGCGGAAATCGTCGCCGTGAGGAGACGTCTTGCGCCAGGCAAGCACGACCTCGCGCGGCCGCGCCCCGGGCAAGGGCGTCAGCGCGACCCCGCTTGCTTGCATGCCCCCAGCGTCCACCGCGAGCTGCGGCAACAGGGTGATCCCCATTCCCTCCGCCACCATCGCCGCCAGCGTGGCCAGGCTGGTGGCGGCAAAGCTGTCGTCCTGGGCAACGGCAACGTCCGGGAAAGCGGAAAGCGCGTGGCGCTGCAGGCAATGCCCCTTTTCCAGAAGCAGGAGCTCGGCGCCGGCGAGATCCGATCCGGCGACGTTGGTTCGATGGGCCAGCGGATGATCGTTCGGCGTCGCGAGCTGATAGCCGTCCTCGAACAGCGGTTCGGTCTCGACCGATCCGATCTCATGCGGCA
Source organism: Amorphus sp. 3PC139-8 (assembly GCF_040750475.1). Classification (NCBI taxonomy): domain Bacteria; kingdom Pseudomonadati; phylum Pseudomonadota; class Alphaproteobacteria; order Hyphomicrobiales; family Amorphaceae; genus Amorphus; species Amorphus sp. 3PC139-8. The sequence continues at coordinate 189,591 of NZ_JABJVY010000005.1, forward strand.
GTGCGATCAGCACCAGGTCCAGCCGTCCGGCCGCCAGCCCGGCCAAAAGCGATTCCGTCAGCTCTTCGCGTAGATAGAGGCGCAGCTCCGGATGGGTTCTCCTCAGCAACGGCAGCGCCTTCGGAATCAGGAACGGGCCAACCGTCGGGATCGCCCCCAGGCGCAGGTCGCCTCGCAAATGGCCCCGCTGACGGGCGGCAAGCTCGTCGATCTCCTTCACGTCGGCCAGGATCGTGCGAGCGCGACGCGCGATCTCCTGGCCGATCGGCGTCAACAGAACCGAGCGCTTCGTCCGTTCGGCGAGCGTCACGCCGAGCACATCCTCCATTTCTTTCAGGGCCGAGCTGAGCGTGGGCTGCGTGACCAGACAGGTCTCGGCGGCCCGCGAGAAATTCAGCTCGTCGGCAAGGGCCACGAGGAAACGCAACTGGCGAAGGGTGAGAGCGGACTCCGTCATAGACATACTCAATAAATGACAATCGAATAATCAATTTCCAAGATTGGAAGCCTCGGCCTACCTCTGGGTCATCGAAATCGCAACCCCGAAGGAGCCGACCATGTCCGACCAAGCTGTCTCGCTGCCCCGTCTGAACGAGCCCGCACCCGACTTCCAAGCGCTGACGACCGACGGCACCAAGAGCCTCGCCGACTATCGCGGCAAGTGGCTCGTGCTGTTCTCCCACCCGGCGGACTTCACGCCGGTCTGCACCACGGAGTTCATGGCATTCGCCAAGCGCCAGGACGCGTTCGCCGCGCTCAACGTGGAGCTCCTGGGCCTCTCTATCGACAGCCACTACGCCCACATCGCCTGGATGCGCGCGATCAAGGAGAGCTTCGACGTGGAGATCGGTTTTCCGATCATCGCCGACCTCGATATGAAGGTCGCCAAAGCCTACGGCATGATCCAGCCGGGAGCATCCGACACGTCCGCCGTGCGCGCGACGTTCGTGATCGACCCGAACGGCGTCCTGCGGGCCATGCTCTACTATCCGATGAGCAACGGCCGCTCGGTTGAGGAAATCCTCCGCCTCGTGAAGGCGCTCCAGACCTCCGATGTCGAAAAGATCGCAACGCCGGAAGCCTGGCAGCCCGGCGACGACGTGATCGTGCCTCCGCCGGCGACCGCAGCCGCCGCCGCGACCCGCGGGTCCGAGGGCTACAACACGGTCGACTGGTACTTCTCGACCCGCAAGCTCTGACCTCCGAAAACCGACAGGCCGCACCGGCGCTCCGCCCCCAAGGCGGAGCGCCTTGTCCTCAGAGCGATGATGTCCGTGCCGGAAGAGGTTGGATCACCCGTGTGTGATCCGCCCCCAGTTCGCGCATGCCAAATCCTGCAAATTCGCTCCCGACTTAATTTTCGCGTCCGTTTCGCGCATGGTGGAACCGACGATGGCCGCGCTTCGCCACACCACTGCCGCGTTCTGTTGCAGGTTGGCTGGCGAGCCGGTCGCCGTCGCGTCCGGTCCGTTCGACCCTGCCTTTTGGCCTCGCCAACGGATGTCCTATGCGCTGGTTCTGGCGATCTCTCTGCTGCAGCCTCCTGATCGTCGCCATTCTGGTGCCAGCGATCGCCGGTGCGGTCGCGCAAGACGCGCAACCGCCGGAAGACAACCCGGACGCTCCTTCGGGCACCACCCCGCTTGAAGCTGCCCCTTCCGAACCGGTCATTCCCGCGACCGTCGATCCCGCCGATCAGGGCCAGCTCGATGCCTGGCGCGCCAGGCTCGACCGGATCTCCGAACGGCTCGTCAACACCGACCTCAGCGACGAAGAGATGATCGATCTCAGGCGCTCGGTCTCGGAGATCCACAACCAGATCCAACCAATGATCGAGCGGCTGCAGCCGCGCGCCGATGCCCTGCGCGCCCGTCTCCAGGAGTTGAGCCTGCCGAAAGAGCAGAGCGCGCTGGAGCCGGAAGCCCTGAAACGGGAGCGCGAAACCCAGACCCGCAACCTGGTGGCTCTGGAAGCGGTCCTTAAACAGGCGCACGCGACGGCGCTGCGGGCCGACGAGGTGGTTACCACCATCGAAGATAAGCGGCGCCGGCTGTTCGCCCAGGAGATCGGCGAGCGTCGGCGCTCCATCCTCGATCCCGGATTATGGCGGGACTTCATCTCCGAGATTCCGGAGGTGATGCGCCGCGTCCGGTCCCTGATCAACGACTGGCGCGGCGTCGTCAGCCTGCGCAGCGAGTGGTCGACGTGGGGTAGCCTGCTGGCGATCGCGGGTCTCGCGTACCTCCTGTTCGGGCCCGTGCGCCGCCACATCTATCGGCGAATCAGCCGCGATCCGTCTGCCACCAACGTCCCTTCCCTGACCAAGGCCAGTCGCGCCGTCGCCATTGCCTCACTCAATGTGGGGCTGGTGGCCGCCGTCATGATGGCGTTGATCGGCACGCTGGACGCGTTCAACCTGTTGCCGCACCGGATCGAAAAAAGCCTGGTCTCGTTGCTGATCGCGCTTGGGCTGTTCGCCTCGATCCGCGGGCTCGCCGTGGCGATCGTGGCTCCGAACCGGCCCGGCTGGCGCTATCTGTCCGTCGCCGATTCCGGCGCAGGCACGATCATGCGTTGGGTCATTCTGTCCGGCGGCATCTACAGCCTCGGCCTGTTCTTCGCCCGTATGGCCAATGTCATGGCCCTGCCGCTACCGACGATCGAGGGGATCCAGGGGGTCTTCGCGCTCGCCACCGCTGCGGCCTGGATGGGATCGCTCAGGGCGATCGCGCGCGGGCTCAATGAGGATTCCGACAGCCCGGACGGCGGCTCGATCGCGATCTGGCGATGGGTGTTGCCGCCGGCCTGGCTTGCGGCCATCGTCGCTGGCTTCGCCCCCCTCGCCGGCTACCTCACGCTGGGCTGGTTCATGATCGGCCAGATGGTCTGGACCGGGCTCGTTCTGTCGATCCTCTATCTGATCCTAATCCTCGCCGACGAGGTGATGACTGCGACCTTCCGCGGCGGCACCACCGTCGGCGATATCCTCCTGCGCGACCTCCGCTTCCGACCGGCGACAGTGGAGCAGACCGGCGTCCTGTTGTCCGGGCTCGGCCGCCTCCTCTTGATCGCGTTCGCCTTCGTAACCTTGCTGGCACCGTTCGGCTTTACAGGCGACGATCTTTTCACCGCCCTGCGCCGCTCCGTCACCAACGTGTCGATCGGGTCGGTCACGCTCTCTCCGGCCGCCTTCCTCGGCGCCCTGATCGTGTTCGCGATCGGAATGCTCGCCACGCGCGCCTTCCAGCGCTGGCTCGATACCCGCTTTCTGCCCCACACGCGCATGGACGTCGGACTGAAGACCTCGGTGCGCACCGGGCTCGGCTATCTCGGCGTGATCACGGCCGGCGTGGTGGCGTTCTCCGTTGCCGGCTTCAATCTCCAGAATGTCGCGCTGATCGCCGGCGCGCTCTCTGTCGGCGTCGGTTTCGGCCTGCAGTCTATCGTCAACAACTTCGTCTCCGGCCTCATCCTGCTGGCCGAACGGCCGATCAAGGTGGGCGACTGGATCGTCGTCGGCGCCGAGCAGGGCTACGTCAAACGCATCAACGTGCGTTCCACCGAGATCGAGACCTTCGACCGCTCCAGCGTGATCGTGCCGAACTCCGACCTGATTTCGGGCGTCGTCAAGAACTGGATGCACACCGACACCACCGGACGCGTGATCATCGACGTGCGCGTTCCCTTCGACGCCGATCCCGACAAGGTCCACGATCTCCTCCTGGAGGTGGCGCAGGACCATCCGAACGTGCTCGCCTATCCGGAAGCAAAGGTCTATCTCTCCAACTTCGGCGAATCGGCGTTGGAGTTTCAGATCTTCTGCTATCTCGGCAACGTGGACTATGTGCTCAGCGCCCGTTCGGAGCTGCGCTTCGCCGTCTACCGGACCTTGAAGGCCAATGGGATCGAGATCCCCTATACCCGCCGCGACCTCCACATGGTCGATCTCGACACGCTCGAACGCTTCGCCAATGCCGGCGCCAACCGACCGAGCCGTCCGCGCAAGCGCGCCAGCGGCAAGGGGACAACCAGCGGACCGGCCGAACCGCTCGAGGTTCCGGACGCCGACGGGGGAGGCGATGGCGGCGACGCGTGATTTGAGGCCTATTGAGGATTAGGTTGCGCCGGGGTGAAAAACGGAATCCGCTTTTTTTGCCAAACCGGAGCGCCATGGAAAAGAACGAGAGCAACGTCAGGCAAAGTCGATCCCCACTTTGACCTCGAATTTGCGTCAGCAAGGATATCCTGCATGGTCCGGCTTCGCGCCCGTCACCTTCTCCTCCTCCTGCCGCTGGCCCTGCTTGCCGCCTGCGCCAAGGCGCCGGAACAGCCGGCCTTCTATCGCGATCTCGGCGGCGCAAGCGCCCATATCGACGCACAATCCGCGCTTAACCTGATCAACAGCTACCGCGCCAACAACGGCCTGCCGACGCTGACGCTCGATCCCGCGCTGACCGGCGTTGCCCAGGAGCAGGCCGACCTTTTGGCCGCCCGCGACAGCGTACAGCTCTCGCTCGCCGGCGAGCGCAAGCTCGACGCCCGGCTCGACGCCGCCGGCTATCATGCCGCCTCCGCGGTGGAGAATGTCAGCGCCGGCTACCGGACCGTGGCGGAAGCCTTTTCCGGTTGGCGAGAGCTCAAGACCCACAACGCCAACATGCTGAAGCCGGATGCGACTCGGTTCGGGATCGCCACCGCCTACGCGCCCGGCAGCAAATATAAGGTGTTCTGGGCTGCGATCTTCGCGGCGCCGGCCGAATAGCCGGCCTCCTCGGTCAAGGGACGATTTGCAAGGAGCGGCCGACGTTCTCATAAAGGGGCCTAGGTTGAGCAATTCGCTCTCGTTCGGATCGTTTCGACCCGAACCCGAAATGCTCCAGAGCCCGCGACAAAGATAAGAAGAGCGCACCTTGACGATCCTCTCCCCCGCCCCGGACTACGACACCCTGATCGCCGGGTTCCGCTGGCAGGTGCCGGAGCGCTACAACATTGCCGCCGACGTTTGCGACGTCTGGGCCGCCCGGACGCCGGATCGCACCGCGCTGATCGAGATCACCGCCGACGGCAGCCGACGGGAGATCTCCTATCTCCGCCTGCGCCAAGCCACCGACAGGCTCGCCAACGCACTCCTAGCGCTCGGGATCGGCCGCGGCGATCGGGTGGCGATCTTTCTGCCCCAGTGCCTGGAAACCCTGGTCGGCCATCTCGCCGTCTATAAGCTCGGCGCCATCGCCCTGCCGCTTGCCAACGTGTTCGGACCGGAGGCGATCGCCTACCGGCTCGCCAATGCCGGTGCGCGCGCGATCCTCACCAACGCCGCGGGTGCGGCGAAGGTCGCCGAGATCCGCGACCGGGTGCCGGACCTCTCCCTGGTGCTCTCCACCGACGGAGCCGGGCCGGACGCGCGGGACTATCACGCCCTCGTCGCCCGCGCCTCGGACCGGTTCGAGACCGTCGATACCGGCGCCGACGAGCCGGCGATGATGATCTACACCTCCGGCACCACCGGACCGCCCAAAGGCGCGATCCATGGCCACCGGGTGCTGCTCGGCCACATCCCCGGCGTGCAGATGCACCACGATTTCCTACCCCAGCCCGGAGACCGGATCTGGACTCCGGCCGACTGGGCCTGGGCCGGCGGCCTTCTGAACGTGCTGCTGCCGGCCTTGAAGCTGGGCGTGCCGGTGGTCGCGCGGCGCTTCGACCGGTTCGACCCGGAGGAGGCGTGGCGTCTGATGGTCGACCAGGAGGTCCGCAACGCCTTCATCCCGCCGACAGCGCTGCGCATGCTGAAAGCCGTGCCGCCACCCGCCGGCCTCGCGCTGCGTTCCGTGGGCTCCGGCGGCGAAAGCCTCGGGCGCGGCACCTTCGACTGGGGCCGCGAGGTGCTGGGTCTCACCATCAACGAGTTCTACGGCCAGACGGAGTGCAATCTCGTGCTGTCGTCCTGTGCCGCGATCGGCGTCAACCGGGCCGGCGCCATCGGACGGGCGGTGCCGGGGCACCGGGTGGCGATCGTGGACGACGACGGCGTGGAAGTCGCCCGTGGCGCTCAGGGCACCATCGCGGTGCAAGCGCCCGATCCGGTGATGTTCCTGCATTATTGGGGCAGTCCGGCCGCCACGCGCGAAAAATATCGCGGCGACTGGCTCCTGACCGGCGATCAGGGCGTGATGGACGAGGAGGGCTATGTCACCTTCGTCGGCCGCGACGACGATGTCATCACCTCCGCCGGCTACCGGATCGGACCGAGCGAAATCGAGGATTGCCTGATCGGCCATCCGGCGGTGCAGCTCGCGGCCGTGGTCGGCAAGCCCGATCCCGTGCGCACCGAGATCGTCAAGGCCTTCGTTCAGGTTACGCCGGACCTCGTGCCGGACGACGCGCTCGCCGCCGAAATCCAGGCGCATGTGCGCAGGCGCCTGTCCGCCCACGAATATCCGAGAGAAATCACGTTCGTGGACGAGATGCCGCTGACCACCACCGGCAAGGTGATCCGCCGCGCCTTTCGCGACCGGGTGCGCCAAGAGGCCGAAGCGGATCGATCGACCGACGATGGCTGAGCCCGGCAATTTCGGCAAAGCGGAGGCGCCGTTCTCCGTCCGAGATTGCGACACGAGAAGACCTGCAGAGCGCGACCACCCCCCGCACACGAGGACGCCCCGCCCATGCGGCTTGCCACCTTCAACCTGGAATCCTTTGGCGGGGACAAGCCCGGCGAAGCGGCGACGCTCGCACGGATCGCGCTCTTGCGGGCCCGGTTGACGGCGATCGAAGCCGACATTCTCTGCCTGCAGGAGGTGAACGGCCAGCGCGATCCACGGGGAGGCTCGCGCACGCTCGCCGATCTCGACCATCTGATCGCCGACACGCCGCTCGCCGGCTTCGACCGCGCAAGCGCCGGCTCGGAGACCTCGCTGGGCGACCGGCACAATCTGGTGATCCTGTCGCGCTACGAGATCATCGACGTCAAGCGCCTGCTCCACGACCGCGTACCGCCGGCTCAGATCCCCGTACCGGCCTCGCCCGAGGCGCCGCTGGAAGCCCGGTTCGACCGGGCGGTGCTGCAGGCGACCATCGCGCACCCGTCCGGGCGAAACATTGCGCTGTTCAACGCCCATTTGCGCGCACCGCTGGCGGCTCCGGTCGCCGGGGAAAAACTCACAGGCAGCACCTGGCGCACTGCCTCCGGCTGGGCGTCCGGCCTCTATCTCGCCGCCGCCAAGCGGCTTGGGCAGGCGCTGGAGATCCGCCATGCCGCCGATCAGCTTCTGGATGCCGACCCTGACGCGCTGATCGCAGTGGCCGGCGATCTCAACGCCGATCTGATCGAGACGCCGCTGCGCATGCTGATGGCCCTTCCCGAAGACACGGAGACGGACGCGCTGGCACCTTACGCCCTCCACGCCTTGGAGGAGCGGTTGCCCGAACCGCTTCGCTTCAGCGCCAGGCACGGCGCGCGCCGGCACCTGCCCGACCATATTCTGGCGAGCCGCGCGCTTGCCGATCGGTTGATCGATGTGCGCCTGGACAACGAGGCGGTGGTGGACGATCTGCGGGTGCCGGCGGGCTTTCTCGGCTCGCTGCACGCCCCGCTCTCCGCCCGCTTCGATATGTGACGCACCGTCGGGAAGGCTGGGAACTTTGCTATGTCTCCGCCCCGCTCACCCCGGCTTGCACCGGAATGAGCGGCCATGGGAGCGCCTTTTGCGGCGACGGCAAAATAATGCCGGAGCGGTCGAACGGTTCCGGCTCCCGGCAGTCGTTCAGCCAACGACGTCGGCTTCGGCCCGCACCGGCCCGGCGGTCTCGTCCAAAGCGTCGGGCAGAACCGGCTCGCCACGCCAGCGGCCAAGCACGCCGCGGAACTGACGCACCACCGACGGCGCCCGCCGTTCCACCGGCGTCACGAACAGGCCCAGCCGTCGGCCCGCCCGCCCGCTAGCCGGGGTCGAGCTCAGATAGATCACGATCGGCGCCAGCATCATCGGCACACCGACCGGAAGCAGCCAGGGCAACAGGTCCGGCGAAAACGCCACGGTCACGCCGAGTGCCAGGATGCCCACGACCGACATCCACCAGCTTCCGGCCCAGGCCTCGGTCGCCGAAACGCCCTCGTCGCGGTTGGAGACGGGCCAGCCGCCATCGGCACCGGTGACGATCTGGAACACCGCCCGGCTCTGGAACAGCAGCATGATCGGCGCCATCACGCTCGACCACAGCACCTCCACGATGGTGGAGCCGGCAACCGCCGCCGCGCTGGAAAAGCCGCGATCAGAGGCCTTGCCGGAGACCCTCGCCAGAATGAGAAGCCGGGGCAGCACCAGGAGAGCCGCCACCGTTGCCAGCAGGATCAGCGCCTTGGTGGTGTCCACGTGCGGAAAGCGCGGAAACAGCATCCCTGGCTCGGGGAAATAGACCGGGTCGGTCGCGAAGATCGGCGCCATCAGACTGGTCACCAGGAAGGCGAGCCAGAGCGGGGAGGCCAGGTAGGCCATGATCCCCTGCACCAGGCTGAACCGGGCCCAGGGCGAGAATCCCGGAGAGAACAGAAGCCGCGTATGCTGCAGATTGCCCTGGCACCAGCGCCGGTCGCGCTTGGCATAGGCCATCAGGTCGTCGGGCGCCTCCTCGAACGAGCCTTCCAGATCGGTATCGAGCCGCAGGCGCCAGCCACCGCGGGCCAGCAAGGCCGCCTCAACATAGTCGTGGCTCAGAATATCACCGCCGAACGGAGGCTTGCCGGACAGTTTCGGCAGGCCACAACACGCCGCGAACGCCTCCGTGCGCAGCATCGCGTTGTGGCCCCAGAAGGTGCCGTAGCTGCCCTGCACGGCCGCCAGGCCGCGCGCGAACGACGGCGCGAAAAACCACGACGCGAACTGCATCGACCGTCCGAACCAGGACTTGGCGTTGATCACCTTCGGCAACGTCTGCAGAAGGCCGAGCTTCGGATCCGCCTCCATGCGCCGCGCCATTTCCACGATGGTCTCGCCGTCCATCAAACTGTCGGCATCGAGAATGAGGAGAAAGTCGTAGTGGCCGCCGGAGCGACGGACGAAGTCGGCCACATTGCCCGCCTTGCGGCCGTGATTGACCGAGCGACGGCGGTAGAACATGCGCCCGTCTTGGCCGCTCTCCTCCACCATGCGCAGGAACCAGCGCTCTTCGTCCTCCGCAATGGTCTCGTCGCGGGTGTCCGACAGGATCACGAAATGGAAATTCTGCGCTGCGCCGGTCGCCTCCAGGCTCTGATGCATCGCCGAAACGCGAGAGAAGGTCGCCACCGGATCTTCGTTGTAGATCGGCACGAGGATCGCTGTCCGTCGCGACGATGCCGGCTCCGCGCTCGGCGGCCGCTTGCGGTCGGGCACGAACAGTCCCGTAAAGGCGAGCGTCGCACCCAGCGAGATGCCGAAGGAGGTGATCGCGAGCAGCCCCACGCGGAAGAGATCGAGCGCGTCGAGATCGTCCGAGGCCACAAAATCGAAAAACAACGACGTGGCGACGAACGTCAGGATCAAGCTCGCCGCGATCGTCAACACGCGGTAGTAGTAGACCATAGATCAGCTTCCCGCCGGATTGGCGATAGGGCTAGGCGGCAAGCGGCTAACGGCGAGCCGCGAGCGGTGCGAACAGGGATGCAAGCCCCAGTCGCTCCGACCAGCTCACCTCCAGCACTTGAACCGGCATCGCCATCGGGGCGCGCGGAGGGGCGAACGCTTCGATCGAAGCCGCTCCGGACGAATGCGCGTCGATCGTCTCGAGCGCATCCGGATTAGACACGTCGTGTCTCATCGCCAGGTCTCCATTGATAAAGCCAGGTTTCCGTCAAAGGCCGGTCGGCCAACATGAGACGAACGGTTAGCTCGACAGGACGTTCCCCATCGGGAAGCACATCGAACGCAAATCGCCACAGGCCATCCTCGATCCGGAACAGCGCCGTCGCTTCGGTCTGCCCTCCGTTGACCGAAAAATCCGCGCTCAGCGGCGAGTCCGCCGGCAAGCCGCGCAGCATGCCACCGCCGAAATCGACCACGAATTTGCGCAGGCCATCGTCGCGACGCGATCCGGGCGGACCGCCGGCGCCGGTTCGGGTGGTCACGGCAAGACCGAGAACGCTTTCTTCCGAGCCGGGCACGCCCCACACCATCCGATAGTCGAGATGACGTTCCGTCCCGGCCTGAACCGGCTCTTCCGGGGTCCAGAACGCCACCACATTGTCCATATGATCGGCATCGGCGGGAATCTCGACGAGCTGGATGTGACCCTTCCCGAAGCCGGCGTGGGGTTCCACCCTCAGCGAGGGGCGCTTTTCGTAGTGCGCCTCGGCATCCTCGTAGTCGGCGAACGCCCGATGGCGCTGATTGAGCGCGAACGACAAGGGGCTGTCCTCGCCGAAAAAGGAGTTCGCCAGCACACTCGGATTGTTGAGATGGCGCCAGACCTCGTCCCCATTCTGGCGGATGATCCGCAGGCCTTCGCTGTCGTGCACCCGCGCGCGAAAATCGTCGAACACCGCCCGATTGTTCTCCCCGAACAGGAACATCGACGTCATCGGGGCGATCCCGAGACGGCGCACGTCCTCGCGGAAGAAGAGATTGGCGACGATGTCGGTGACGGTGGAGAGCCCCGGCCGGATGGTGAAGGCATAGGCCCCGGTCACGCTTGCGCTTTCCAGCGCCGCATAGACGCGAATCTCCGTCGCCCGCGGGCCGGGACGTTCCAGATAGAATTCCGTGAAGCGCGGAAACTCCTCCTCGCGCCCGGCGGCCGTGTCGATCGCCAGTCCCCGCGCGCTGATGCCGTAGACGTTGCCGTAACCGACGGCACGAAAATAGCTTGCTCCCTGGAACGCGATCACTTCGTCGAAGACGTCCGGCCGATTGAGCGGAAAATGCAGGCGAAAGCCCGCCACGCCCGGCATCGGGAGGGACTCGAAATCGGCCGGGTTCAGCGGGTCGCGATAATCGAAATCCCCAGGCGAGAAGGTCAGTTCGTGCGGCTGGCCGTCGACCAGCTCGAAAATCTTCACCGGCTCGTTGAAGAGCCAACCCAGATGGAAGGCATGGATGCGAAACGGCGAATCCGTGTCGCGCCAAACCGCCCGGTCGGGCCGAAAGGCGATCTGCTTGTAGGCTTCGTAATCGAGCTGACGTACCGGCTCGGGAACGTCGAAGGACGGTTGTTCGAACGGCTCGCCGGCCTTTGCCCGCATCCGCTCGGTCAACGCCTCGAAAGAAAAAGGCGCGGGCTCCGCCCCGCCTGCCGCATCGGCTTCGCCTTGCGTTGCCGCATCCTGCTCTTGTGCCGATGCTGACCGGACCATCGTGCTCGTGGCAACAAGGCCCGAAAGCCCCCCAAGCATTGTTCGACGTGTCAGCATCGCGCCGCCGGGCGTTCCGCGCCCGCCTTATTGTGCACCGCCATATCTCCCCACACCGCGATTCATGGCACACGGGTCTAACCGACCAGGGACGATCGGGTTCCCTACCACCGGTCGAATATTGGCGGGGCCATCGTGACCGTCTTATGGCGGTTAAATGCTTTTCAGGTGGTGATTTTTTTCCTGCCCCTCCGAAGCCACCCCAATCGCCAGGGTCGAACACACCCTGTGCCGATCCGAATTATGACGACATTGCGGCGCAACAATAGGACCGGAAACAAGGTCCGGCCTCCCCAAATTTTCAGGGGAAGGCGCTGGTGGCCACGCAGCCGAGGGCGGTCGGGCTCCGGCGGCCGAACTTCGGCCGCCGCAAAGCCGACTTGTCGCAGAAACCAGGCCTTCGCCCCGATTATGACGGATAGTCGAACGGCAGATATTGCTGCATCCAGGTCTCGCTCAGAACGCTGTCGCCGAGCTTGAGATAGCACCTGAGTTCGACCGGCTCCTGGCCATCGACGTCCAGATCGAAGACAGCGCGCCAGCGATCGGTGCCGACGACCTTGACGACGTAGCGGCCCGACACCTTTCCGCGGGAGGCATCCACGACCGGCTCGATGTCGTAGCGCTGCTCCAGATCGGCCAGTGGCCCGCCGGAAAAGTCGATGACGAATTTCTTGCCGTCGCTCGCCCGGTGCTGGCCGGGAACGCCCGCGCGACCGATCCGGGTGGAGACCACGCGCGCCACCGATTTCGGCGGGAACGGCTCCTCCGACACCCAATAGAGACGATAGGGGAAATGCAGCGCGTCGCCGGCGCGCACCGGCTTCGTCGGTTTCCAATAGGCCGCGATGTTGTCGTAGATCTCGTCGTCTGTCGGGATCTCGACGAGCTGGACCTCGCCCTCGCCCCAGTCGGACCGCGGCTCGATCCACACGCCGGGCCGCTTGTCGTAGAACGCGCCGTCGTCCTCGTAGTTCTCGAAGTCGCGATCGCGTTGCAAAAGGCCGAACCCGCGCGGATTGTCGTCAAGAAAGGCGCTGGTGCGCACTGCGCGCGGATTGTTGAGGGGCCGCCAGATGCGCTCGCCTGAACCGGTCCAAAGGGCGAGGCCGTCGCTGTCGTGAACCTCCGGGCGCCAGTCTGTCGACTGATGCCGATTGGTTTCGGAATACCAGAACATGGAGGTCAGCGGCGCAATGCCAAGCCGCTCGATCGGCTTGCGGACGTAGATATGGGCGTCGATGTCCATCACGATCGCATCCGGGCGGGTGATCACAAACCGATAGGCGCCGGTGCAGCTTTCGCTCTCCAGCAGCGCATCGATGATCATCGCGTCCGGATCGTCGGCCTTGCCATGCAGCCAGAAGGCGGAAAAGCGCGGAAACTCTTCCGGCTTGGTCAGTCCGGTGTCGATGGCGAGCCCGCGCGCCGACAGGCCGTACTGCCCATCCGGACCGGACGAGCGGAAATAGCTCGCGCCCAGAAAGGCGAGCCAGTCGGTCTCGGAGTCCGGGTTCATCAGGCGGAAGCCGGCGTAGCCGAGATCGTCGGGAAGCTTCGCCTCCAGCGTCTTGTCCTTATAGGCGAAGACGTCGTGCTCGTAGCCGATCTTCCGGGCCTGGCCCTGGTCCACCAGGTAGAGGTCGACCGGCTGCTTGAAGTAGCGCCCGAGATGGAACAGACGGACCGGTACGGTGGTTTCGCCCTCCGAGCCGAGCGTGTTTTCCGGCTTGAAGGTGATCGACTGGTAGGCGTCGAAGTCGACCGTTTCCAACAGGTCGGCGTGGGCCACGGTCTCGGCCACATAGGGCTGGGCGGCCAGGCGCCGGGCGCGAGTCTGAAGAGCCTCGAAACTGTAGGATGCCGGCGTTCCCAACGGCAGTTCGCCGTCGGCGGCCAAGGCCATCCGGGCCAGCGGCGGCGCGCCCAGAGCCGCCAGCAATGCCGTGGCCCCACTCAGAACATGCCGTCGGTTCAGTCCCACACCACCAGTCGTCATGAGCTCACCCTTGCTTTCCGATGTCGGTTCGCCGTCCTGCGCATGGCCGCTGTGCACGCGTTGCTTGCGCACGTTCGCGCACCCCGTTGCGCGGACCGTTTGCGCACTCTGCGCAAACGGTCCGCGCAGGCCCTTTCGTTGCAACACAACAAATGCGGTGAATTTGCGCAGATTCCGGTTTTTCGCAGTCAGCCGACGCTCACGCCCGCGTCAACAAGCGGATCGGACGGCTCGACCGAGAAATTTCGACAACCGTCCAAATCGCGTGGACAACCTTTCTAGATCGCGATAGGTAACCCCACGCTGCCCAGTCGGAGCGGAACCATCGGGGGACCCCGTCTTGTCGCGAAACGACACGCGCCAGACCATTCTGGAAACCGCCGAGGCGCTGTTTGCCGAGCGCGGATTCGGCTCCGTGCCGCTGCGGGAAATCGCCCGGGTCGCCGGCGTTCATGTCGGCAGTGTCAGCTATCATTTCGGCGACAAGCTCGGCGTGCTGGAGGCGATCTACACCACCCATACGCAGCCCATGAACGCCCGCCGTCTGGAGCTGATCGGCGAAGCCATGCGGATCCGCGACGACGAGCAGCGGCTCGTTGCCGTGCTGCGCGCCTACGTGCTGCCCGCCTTCACCTCATCCCATGCCGAGGCCGGCGGCGGCGCCCGTTTCACGCGCATGCGGGCGGTTTTGTCGGCGGAAGGCAACGCAGAAGCGCGCCAGATCATCGCCAGGGCGTTCGACACGACGACCCGCGCCTTCATCGACGCAATCGCGGACTGCCTGCCCGGCGCGGACCGGGACACCATCGTCTGGCGCTCGCAGTTCCTGCTGGGGTCGCTCTACTACACCCTGATCAATCCGGAACGGATCACGCGCCTGTCCGACGGGCGCTCGCAAGGCGACGATCACGAGCGCGCCATCGACGAGCTCGTCGCCGCCTTTGTCGCGAGCCTGCGCGCGCTGGCCGGTCCGGTCCGGCACTCCGAATCCACGACTTTTCAAACCGCCTGACCGCACCCGCGGCAGCGAAACAGCAAGGGAGGCAAAGTGATGAAGCTGATCCACGCCTTTACGGCCGCCGCAGTGGCCGCAGTCGTCGCCTCGGCGGCGCCGGCCGCCGCGCAGGAGCGCATCGCCATCGGCACCGGCGGCACCGGCGGCCTGTTCTATGTCATCGGCGCCGGCATGGCCGACGTGCTGAACAAGCACATGGACAACAGCACCGCCCGCGCAGAGGTGACGGGCGCCTCGGTGGAGAATATCCGCCGTGTCTCGGCCGACCAGATGAATTTCGGCTTCTCGTCGTCCTCGACCCTCTACGAGGCGAAGAACGGCGAAGGCGCCTTTGACGGCGATGCCCAGCCGGTGGCCGCGATGGCCTACCTCTATCCGGCGGTGCTGCAGCTTGCGACCACCGAGGATACCGGCATAACCTCGATCGCGGACCTCAAGGGCAAACGCGTCAATCTCGGCCCGCCCGGCTCCAACGCCTCGGTGCTGTCGCGCCGGCTGCTGGAGGCCTACGACGTGTTCGATCCGGGCAACGTGGAGTTCCTGTCCTACACGGAAGGCACCAACGCGCTCATGAACGGCACCGTCGACGCCACCGTGGTGCTGGCCGGCGCGCCGACCGCCGCCCTGATCGATCTCGACGCCCAGCGCGACATGGTCCTGCTCCCGCTGGAGGAGGAAAAAGTCGCCGGCATGCTGGAGACCTACCCCTTCTATCAGATCTACGAGATCCCGGCGGGCACCTATCCCGATCAAAGCGAGCCGGTGGCCGTGATCAATGATCCCGCGACGCTCTTCACCAAGGAGGATGCGGACGAGGAAGAGATCTACCTGATCACCAAGACGCTGTTCGACAACCTCGACGAACTCGGCAAGGTCCATCCCCAGGCCAAGGCGATCAACAAAGAAACCGCCACCAACACGCCGATCGCGCTGCATCCCGGCGCCCAGCGCTATTTCGACGAAACGAAATAACGCCTCGAAGCGACCCCAACACGGACGGACACGCCTCGCATGCTCAAAGCCCTGAGCCAACTCCGCATCCAGCCTCCGGTCGACCGATCGGGGGCGGAGATTGTGATCGTGTCCACCCTCGTCGCCGCGCTCTCCGTCGCGGCGACGGCCCTTGTGATCTACGGCGCCTATTTCGGGCTGATCACCGCCCTTCTGCTGCGCTCGCTGTTCTTTTCGCTGATCGCGTCGGCAGGTCTGCTCTATGTCGGCCTCAAGGCCCAGTCCGGCCTGCTGCGCGCGCTTTGTTATGCCCTCGCCATCGTCGCCGTCGTGCCGGGCGCCCATCTGTGGCAATCCTATATCGACATCATCATGCGCGGGGCGATGGCCACGCCGCCCGATCTTTGGATCTTCGTCGGCCTGATGGCCGTGATCCTCATTCTCACCCGGCTCACGCTCGGCTGGACGCTGGTGATCCTGGTTCTGGTCGCCCTCGCCTATGCCTGGTTCGGCGACCTGATCCCCGGCAAATACGGCCACGGCGGCTACGATCTCCGCCGGCTTACCTCCACGCTGATGCTTTCCACCGAGGGGATCTACGGCCTGCCGATGGGAGTGGCGGTCGAATATATCTTCCTGTTCGCGCTGTTGGGCGGCCTCTTGATGCGGATCGGCACCGGCGAGGTGTTCGTGGATCTCGCCCGCGGCCTCACCGGCCGCGTCCAGGGCGGCCCCGGGCTCTCCGCCGCGCTGTCCTCGTCCCTGCTCGGCACCATCAACGGCAGCGCCGTTGCAAACGTGGTGACCACCGGCACCTTTACCATCCCACTGATGAAGCGCGTCGGCTACACACCGACCCTGGCGGGCGCGATCGAAGCGGCGGCCTCCTCGGCCGGCCAGATCCTGCCGCCGGTAATGGGGGCGGCCGCCTTCCTGATGGCGGAGATCATCGGCGTGCCTTACGGGCAGATCGCGCTTGCCGCCCTGGTCCCGGGCGTCCTCTATGTGGTGGCGCTCATGGTCGCGGTTCGTCTGGAGGCCGGCAAGCTGGGCCTCGCCCGCGACACCGAAGCGGGCCTCGGCCTTCTGCGCGAGACGCTGGTGAAACGCGGCTACCTGCTGATCCCGTTGATCGCGCTGATCGGCTTTCTCGCATCCGGCTACACGCCCACCCAGGCCGCCGTCATCTGCATCGTGTTCGCACTGGCGATCTCGCCTTGGCGTCGGGTTACCCGGGTCGGTCCGATCGCGCTGATCACGGTGTGTCGCGACACCTTCGTCGCGACCTTGCCGATCGTGGCGGCGGTGGCGGCCGCGGGAACGGTGATCGGCGTTCTCAACCTGACCGGTCTCGGACTGATGCTGTCGAGCCTGATCGTGGAGACCGGCAACAACCAGATCTGGGCGATCCTGCTTCTGACGGCGCTTGCCTCCTTCGTGCTCGGCATGGGCCTACCGACTTCGGCCGCCTATCTGCTGCTGGCCGTCCTGGTCGCCCCCGCGCTGACCGAGCTCGGCCTGCCGGTGATCTCCGCCCACATGTTCATCTTCTATTACGGCCTGGTCTCCGCGATCACGCCACCGGTCGCGCTCGCCGCCTACGCCGCCGCCTCGATTTCCGGCGGCGACGCCAACAAGACAGCCGTGGAAGCCGTCCGGCTCGGTTTCGTGAAGCTGCTGGTGCCGTTCCTGTTCGTCACCATGCCGGGGCTGTTGATGATCGGCAGCTCGCTGCAGATCACCCTGTCCATCCTGTTCGGATCGATCGGCGTGGTCGGCATTACCATTGGCTTTGCCGGCTGGTGCGTCCGATCTTTGGCTTTCGCCGAACGGATGGGCTTGATCTTGGCGTCACTCCTGGTTCTCTGGCCGAGCGACGTGGTCGCCACGGACCCTGCGAGCCTGGCGGCACGAATCGCTGGCCTTTTGGGTTGCGCTGCGATTGTATACCGCCTTGCCAGCGGATCGCGGGCGCCCTCCCCTGCGGAGCGCGCACTTTAACCGCGAAATTTCGTCTCGTCCGTCGTTGGACCACGTGACGAATTGAACCGCTTGTGTATACATGCGAGTGCGTAAATGGTGATGCCGCATCGGCCAATCGACACGAACCATCGTGGGGTGGGTCCGAACCGCGGAATTGTCTGAAGGGAGGACACCTATGCTTGGATTGAAAAAGCCGGCGCTGGTCGCCGGTGCTGCTTGTGCCCTCGTCGCGGCGACCGCCGCTCCGAGCCTTGCCGAAACGCTGAAGCTCGCCCACTTCGTGCCGCCTGCGCACGTGGTCACCAGCTCGGTCGTGGAGCCGCTGGTGGAGGGCGTCGCTGCCGATTCCGACGGCGATCTCACCATCCAGGTCTATCCCGGCGGCGAGCTGGGCGCCGGCCCGATGGAGCAATATGTCCGCGCGCTGCAGGGCGTCGCCGACATCACCTGGGGTCTGCCGGGCTACACCTCGTCGCAGTTCCCGAAGTCGATGATCGTGGAAATGCCGAACGCCATTCCCGACGGAATGACCGGCTACGACATGCTCTGGAACGCCTATGACGCCGGCAAGCTGAGCAACGAGTTCCCCGGCACCAAGCCGCTCGCGATCTGGGCGTCGGAGCCGAGCGTGTTCATCATGAAGGATCACGAGATCCGCTCGCCGGACGACCTGAAGGGCCTGAAGGTGCGCGTGTCCGGAACCGTGCCCGGCAAGCTGATGACCGCACTTGGCGCCACGCCGGTGCAGATGCCGGCCGGCGAGATCTACAACGCGCTGCAGACCGGGCTGATCGACGGCGTCGTGACGGGCATGAGCGCGGTCAACGACTTCAAGCTCGACGAGGTCGCGAACTCCTACACGGTGGGCGCGCCGCTCGGCCACATCATGTTCTATCTGGTGATGAACCAGAATTCCTATGACAGCCTCTCCGACGCGCAGAAGGCGGCGCTCGACAAGAATTCCGGCCGCGGCCTTTCCCAGAAGGGCGAGGAAGGCTGGAACGCCCGCGCGGAGGAAACGCTGGAGAAGGTCGAGGCCGACCCCAACAACACGGTCATCTATCTGACCGAGGAAGAGATCGCACCGTTCGACAAGGTCGCCACGCAGACCCGTGACGCCCTGATCGAGGACATGGGGGCGGAAGACGTCTACGCCGCTATGAAGGGCGGCAACTAGTCGCCGCGCCAGGCCCCCGCCAATGACACTCCTCCAAAAGGTCGTGGACGGGCTGATCCGCCTGTCCACGGCGTTCGGCGCCGCAGCCCTGGTGCTGGTCGCGCTCAACATCCTGACCGACGTGATCGGACGCCTGTTCGGCGCGCCGCTTGCCGGTGCGCAGGACATTTCCCAGATGCTGATGGTGCTGATCGTGTTCGGCGGCATGGCGCTGTGCGACCGCCACGGCGGACACGTTTCCATGGACGTGTTCGAGCCCTGGTTCCCCAAGCGCATGAATGCCTGGCTCGATGCGATCTCCGCCCTGATCGGCGCGGTGATCTTCGCCGGCATTGCGTGGACGGTCTACGAGTCGTCCAAGCTTTCGTTGATGCTGAACCTCGCGACCAACATCATCCAGCTTCCCAAGGCCTATTTCCAATGGGCGCTTTCGGCGTTCGCCGCACTGACGGCGGTGTCGATGCTCCTGCGGTCGATCCGGCTTGCGCTCGCACCTGCCGACGAGGCCCCTGAGCACACCGAGGAGGTCCTATGAGCCCTGAGCTCACTGGCGCCCTGGGCCTCGTCGCCCTCGTCATTTTGCTTGTTCTGCGCGTACCGGTCGCCTTTTCCATGTTCGCCGTCGGCTTCGTTGGCGTGTGGTCTCTCGGAAGCCTGAGTTCCGCGACCAGCCTGCTCGCGAGCGAGACCTTCACCCTGTCGTCGAGCGCCGAGCTCGTCGTGGTCCCGCTGTTCATCCTGATGGGCAACATCGCCACGGTGACCGGCCTCTCGCGCAAGCTCTACGACGCCGCCTACGCCATCGTCGGCCAGGTTCGCGGCGGGCTGGCCTCGGCCACCGTCGTCGGCTGCGGCGGTTTCGCCGCGCTGTGCGGCTCCTCCGTCGCCTCCGCGCTGACCATGGGCAAGGTGTCGCTGGCGGAGATGGAGCGCTTCTCCTACTCGCCACGCCTGTCGACCGGATCGGTCGCGGCCGGCGGCACGCTCGGCATCCTGATCCCGCCGTCAACCGGCTTCGTGGTCTACGCCATCCTGACTCAGCAATCGATAGGCCGGCTGTTCCTGGCGGGCGTCCTGCCGGGCATCCTGCTGTCGCTCTTGTTCATCTTGTTGATCACGATCGTCTGCACGTTCCGACCGAGCATGGGGCCTGCCGGTCCCTCGACCACGATGTCAGAGAAGGTCGGCGCGCTGGTGGGCGCACTGCCGATCATTCTGATCATTCTGATCACCATCGGCGGCATTTATGGCGGCATCTTCTCGCCGGTGGAGGCCGCGGCCGTCGGCGCGGCGCTGGTGATCCTCTCCGGCCTCATCAGCCGTACGCTGTCGCTTGGGGACTTCTGGATCGCGGTTCGAGATTCGGTGACGACGACGGCGACAGTGATGCTGATCCTGATCGCCGCGCATCTGCTGAATCCGTTCCTGGCGTTGAGCCACATCCCTCAGCTCGTCGGCGACTTCCTGACCGGTCTCGATGTCGGCCCCTACGGCGTGCTCGCGCTGATCCTGTTGTGCTACATCGTGCTCGGCTGCTTCCTCGAGGGCTTCGCGATGCTGGTCCTCACCATGCCGATCTTCTTTCCCGTGATCACTCAGCTCGGCTTCGACCCGATCTGGTTCGGCGTGCTGGTGGTGCTTAGCCTGGAAATGGGGCTTATCAGCCCGCCGGTCGGGGTGAACTGCTTCATCGTGAAGTCCGTCGCACCGAACGTGAAGCTCTCCGACGTCTTCGTCGGCGTGCTGCCGTTCTGGGCCATGATGGTGGTGGCGCTGGTGCTTTTGATCATGTTCCCGCAAATCGCGCTGTTCCTGCCCGATTCCATGATCGGCTAGTCACATTTCCGGATTTCGGGCCTCTGAGGCTCGAAATCACCGTGATCACCACCACGATAGACAAAAGCGGGAGGAGAACGGGTGCATGCCGGTTCTCCTCTTTATGTTGGAGCCGCTCCGCTTCTCGCTGAATCGCAGACCGGCTCTAAATCATTGTTTTGACGCACCACAGGGAGATCTGCCATGAGCGAACCGTGTTTCGATGTCGCGCATCTCGGCCACGTGGAGCTTTTGACGAACAAGCCGGAGGAAAGCCTCGACTTCTTCGTCAACGTCTACGGCCTTACCGAGAGCGGTCGTGAAGGTGAGTCCATCTACCTGCGCGCTTGGGACGACTACGAGTTCCATTCGCTGAAGCTGACCGCCTCCGACACCACCGGCATGGCCCATTGCGGCTACCGCACCTCCTCGCGCGAGGCGCTGGAGCGCCGGGTCAAGGTGATCGAGAAAATGGGGCTCGGCATCGGCTGGACCGACGGCGACATGGGCCACGGGCCCTCCTATCGCTTCAACAGCCCGGACGGGCACGTCTTCGAACTCTACTGGGAAACCAACAAATATCAGGCGCCGGAAAGCGAGCGCCCCGCGCTGAAAAACATTGCCCAGCGCTATCATGCCCGCGGGGTGGCGCCGCGTCGGATCGATCACTTCAACCTGCTCGCCAGCGACGTTTCCAAGATCCGCGACTTCATGGTGGAAGCCATGGGCAGCCGCGTCACCGAGCAGATCCAGCTCGATAACGGCCGGCTCGGCGGCTGCTGGTTCACGGTCAACAACAAGGGCTACGACATGGCCTGCACGGAAGACCATTCCGGCGCCCGTGGCCGCTTCCACCACATCACCTACGCCGCCGACCACCGCGACGACATCCTGCGGGCCGCCGATATCTTCCTGGAGAACGGCGTCTTCATCGAAACCGGGCCGCACAAGCACGCGATCCAGGGAACGTTCTTCCTCTATGTCTACGAGCCGGCCGGAAACCGCGTCGAGGTGGCGAACGCGGGCGCCCGGCTGATCCTCGATCCCGATTGGACGCCGGTCACCTGGACGGAAGCGGAGCGCAAGAAGGGTCAGGCCTGGGGGCTGAAGACCATCGAGAGCTTCCACACCCACGGCACCCCGCCGATCGGGGAGGCGGCGGAGTAATCCCTATGAAGATCGCTTTTATCGGCTTTGGCGAGGCCGCTCGAGCCTTCCGGGCGAGCCTCGCGGAGAGCGATCCGAGCCTGCGCTTTTCCACCTACGACATCCTGTTCGACAGCGAAGGGATGGAAGGAAAGACGGCAGAGACAGCCCGCGCCGCGTCCGTCGCACCACAAGCCGATCCGGCCGACGCCATCAAGGGTGCCGACTGGATCGTCTCGGCCGTGACCGCCAGCTCCAGCTTGGCGGCGGCGGAGGAGGTGGTCGACGCCATCCAGCCGGGACAGACCTTCGTCGACATCAACTCCGTCTCGCCCGGCCGCAAGCAGGCGACGGCCGCCCTGCTTGCGGCCAAAGGGGCGGCCTATGCCGACATGGCGGTGATGGCGCCGGTGCACCCGCGCGGCCACAAGACCCCGGTGCTCTTGGCCGGTGCCCTCGCCCCGGCGTTCATCGAGACGGTCGATCGGCTTGGCTTTTCCTACGAAATCGTCGGCGACGAGATCGGCGCGGCGACGGCGATCAAGATGGTCCGCAGCCAGTTCGTGAAGGGGCTGGAGGCAATCACCGTCGAAGCTCTGCTTGCGGCATCCGCCAGTGGTTGCCTAGACTACGTCATGAAATCCCTGTCGGCCTCCTATCCGGGGCTCGATCTTCCCAAGCTTGCGCCCTACCACTTCGAACGGACGCTGAAGCACGGCGTCCGCCGCGCCGCCGAAATGCGCGAGAGTGCCGCCACCGTGCGTGAGCTCGGCCTGCACGGCGCGCTCGGCGAAGCGGTCGCGGACATTCAGCAGATGATGGGCGACCTGCCGATGGAAGATGTCGACGCAGAGGATTTCGCCGGCAGCCTGCAGCGGATCGTGGAGCTCCGCCGCAAGAGCTGAATTCCAATTGACTGAGCGAGGGGAGACGAGCATGTCGATCAATATCGGCCGTTCGGAAGTGCGCCTGGAAGACCAGCCGCTGATTACGGGCGCAGGCTCCTACACCGCCGACGACCGGCTCGCGAACGAAACCGCCATGGCGATCCTGCGCTCGCCGATCGCGAGCGGGACGATCCAGACCCTCGACGTGTCCGCGGCACGCGAAGCGCCCGGCGTGCTCGCGGTGCTGACGGCGGCGGACCTTCCGCCGGAGTTCGGCCCGATCGTCCCAGCCCTCGTCCATCCCGGACCGGACGGGCGCGACATGCACGTGCCGCCCTACCCGGTGCTGACCGGCGACCGGGTTCGCTATGTCGGCGACATGGTCGCCGCCGTCATCGCGGAGACCCTCGCGGACGCAGAAAATGCGCTGGAGCTGATCGAGCTCGATATCGATGCAGAGGACGCGCTGATCGATCCGCTCGCCGCCAAAGACCAAAGCGGGCCGCCGGTCTGGCCCGATTGCCCGGACAATATCTGCTTCCGGGTGGTGAAAGGCGACCACGAGGACGTCCGCGCCAGGATTGCCAACGCGCCCGTCGTGGTCCGCGACCGGTTCGAGATCACCCGCGTGACCGCCGCCCCGATGGAGGTGCGCGGCGCGCTCGCCAGTTTCGATCCCGAAAGCGACCGCTATACGCTGCGGGTCGGCACCCAGGCCGCCCACCGGCTCGGTGAAGGTGTGGCCAACATCATGGGCATCGAACCCGGCCGGGTCCATGTAATCAGCCGGGACACCGGCGGCTCGTTCGGCATGAAGAACAGCCCCTACCCGGAATACCCGGTGGCGCTGCTTGCCGCGCGGCTCATCGGCCGGCCGGTACGCTGGGAGCCGGCGCGCACGGAATCTCTGCTCGCCGACAGCCATTGCCGCGAGCAGGTGGTGGAGACGGCCCTCGCCCTGGATGCGGACGGCCATTTCCTGGCCCTCGACGTCGAGGTCACGGCTGCCCTCGGCGCCTATCTGGCGCCGATGACGCCGCACCCGATGGCTGCCAACATCGGCTCGATCGCGGGCGTCTACCGCACGCCGGCGATCTCCGCGACCGTCGACGGCATGTTCACCAATACCCAGAACATGTCGCCCTATCGTGGCGCCGGCCGGCCGGAAGCGATCTATATCATCGAGCGGATCGTCGATATCGCGGCGCGCGAACTGAGAATGGATCCGGCCGAGATCCGGCGCAAGAACATGATCCGCCCCGAGGACATGCCCTACGATACCGGCTTCGTCTTCACCTACGACAGCGGCGACTTCCCGGCGATCCTCGACGAGGCCCTGACGCGGGCCGACTGGGCCGGGTTTTCGAAGCGCCGCGCCGACGCGGAGGCCCGTGGCCGGCTTGCCGGCATCGGCCTCGCCTATGCGATCGAGATCGCCGGCGGTCCGCAACCGACGCCGGGCCCGGAATATGCCGCCATCTCCGTAGCCTCCGATGGAGCGGTGACGCTCGGTCTCGGCGCCGGCGACACTGGAATGGGCCATCGCACCACCTATGCCCGCCTTCTCGCCGATCGCATCAAGGTGGCCCCGGATAAGATCCGCTTTCTTTCGGGCGACACCGACACGGTTGCCCGTGGCGTCGGATCGTTCGGCTCGCGCACGTCGGCGGCGGCCTCCACGGTGATGCTGCGCGCGTTCGACCTTCTGGTGGAGCGAACCCGTGCCCATGCCGCCGATGCGCTGGAGGTCGCGGCCGCCGACCTTGAATTCGTCGACGGGGCCTTCACCGTCGTCGGCACCGACCGGCGCATGACGATCCCCGAGGTTGCCCGGACCGTCGGTGTCGACCTAGAAGCCGACGACTTTTCCGCCGCAGACAACGCCACCTTCCCGAACGGCTGCCATGTCTGCGAGGTCGAGGTGGATCCGGAGACCGGAGACATCGCACTGCGCCGCTACACCGTGGTGGACGATGTCGGCACGGTGATGAACCAGAGCCTGGTCGAGGGCCAGCTTCACGGCGGCATCGTCCAGGGGGCCGGTCAGGCCCTGGTGGAGCGAATGGTATACGACCGGGAAAGCGGCCAGCCGCTAACGGCCTCCTTCCTCGACTACGCCATGCCGCGCGCCGATATGTTCCCGATGTTCGACGTAACGTGTCACCCGGTGCCGACCAAGACGAACCGGCTCGGCGTCAAGGGTGCCGGAGAGGCCGGCGTGGTGGGCTCGCTGCCGGCGCTGGTCAGCGCGGTGACAGACGCGCTGGCCCCTTTCGGCATCCGCCATCTGGATATGCCGCTGACGCCGGACCGGGTCTGGGCCGCGATCGACGCGGCCCAGAAGCAGGGTCAGGACGGCTAACCTGGCAGCCCATTGTCCACACTGCCAGGTCCCTTGAACGGGACCTGCTCAAGTTATTGGATCCGGATCCATTTCTTATCGCTCTGATGTTTCCATCTGAGCGGAAAAGGCTTTAGGCCAAGTGGAAGCTGGTGGCTGTCCGGAAACGCATCGCCGCCCGATGGACTCCCGTGTGCGTGGGAGAGAGCGGAGGTCGAAGACAGGCCTATTTTCCAGCCTCAAAGCCGGCCGGGAAAGCAGCCTGCCACTTTTCCCGTACTTTGCGAAGCCAGTGCTCGACCGCGCGCCGGCCGGTCCGGCCGCCCCCCGGAGACGGTGAGCGAAGCGAACTCGGCGTGAGAGAAAGCCAAACCGGTTCCCACTTTTCCTGGCTTGGTTTGTCCCTCCGCAAAGCCGGGCGGAAAACCGGTTCCCACTTTTCCTGGCTTGGTTTGTCCCTCCGCAAAGCCGGACGGAAAACCGGTTCCCACTTTTCCTGGCTTTGCTAGCCCAACGCCACTTTCGGGTCGACGAAGGCCAGGCCGAGGCTGTCGGCGACGGCGCGGTTGGTGACCTGCCCACGGTGGACGTTCAGCCCGTTCAACAGGTGCGGATCGTCGGTGAGTGCCTTCAGCCCCTTGCCGGCGAGCGCGAGGCCGAACGGGAGCGTCGCGTGGTTGAGGGCCGCCGCAGACGTGATCGGCACCGCGCCCGGCATATTGGCGACGCAATAGTGGATCACGCCGTCTACCTCGTAAATCGGGTCTTCGTGGGTGGTGGCGTGAGAAGTTTCGAAGCAACCGCCCTGGTCGATCGCGACGTCGACGACCACCGCGCCGGGCTTCATGTCTTTCAACATCGCCCGCGAGACCAGCTTCGGCGCCGCCGCACCCGGAACGAGGACCGCGCCGATCACGACATCGGCCTCCATCACCTCCGCTTCGAGGGCTTCGCGGGTCGCAAACAGGGTGCGCGCACGCCCCTCGAACAACTCGTCCAGGTCGCGTAGGCGCGGCAGCGACTTATCGAGAATGGCCACATCGGCCCCGAGCCCCACGGCCATGCGCGCGGCATGGGTGCCGACAACGCCGCCGCCGATCACCACCACGCGCGCCGGCGCCACGCCGGGCACACCGCCGAGCAGAAGCCCGCGGCCGCCCAAATTGCGCCGCAGCGACGAGCAGGCCGCCTCGATCGCGAGCCGTCCGGCGACCTCGCTCATGGGCGCCAGCAGCGGACATCCGCCATGGGCGTCGCTCACCGTCTCGTAGGCAATTCCGGTGACTTTGGAGGCAAGCAGACCCTGGGTCTGCTCCGGATCGGGGGCAAGGTGAAGGTAGGTGAACAGGATCTGGCCTTCGCGCAGCCGGACCCACTCGGACGGCTGAGGCTCCTTCACCTTCACGATCATGTCGGCCTCGGCGAACACCGTTGCCGCATCCGCGGCGATCTCCGCTCCGGCCGCCTGGTAGGCCAGGTCATCGGCATGAATGCCATTGCCTGCCCCGGTCTCCACCAAAACGCTGTGACCGGCCGCCACATATTCGCGCACCGCCGCAGGCGTCAGGCCGACCCGATACTCCTGTGGCTTGATCTCTTTCGGCACCCCGACACGCATGAGTTCGCTCCCCTCTTTCGAGCGTTTCTGGATGCTTTCGATTTAGGCTCGAAAGCACGCATTTTCCGTGCAATTTTGGATTTTGCCGTCGCGAATTTTGCGCGATACCATCGCGTTTTCGATCAATAACGACAGAATCATGATGAACATCGCCCTGGACCGACTGGATCTGAAGCTGATCGAGGCGCTGGCCCAGGATGGGCGCGCGAGCCATGTGGAGCTCGGCGAGCGGATCGGTCTGTCCCCGTCCGCAGTGGCCCGGCGCCAACGCCATCTGGAAGATATCGGCTTCATCGAGGGGTACCGGGCGACGGTCGGCCTCAAGGCGCTTGGGCTCGGCAACACCGTAATCGTGCGCATTGCCCTCGACAGTCAGGCGGAAGAAGCGCTGACGACGTTCGAGGCCGCGATCGCCAAGTGCCCCTCGGTGCTCAAATGTTACCTGATGGCGGCCGCGGACGACTATATCGTCATCGTGTCGGTTCGCGACATCGCCGACTACGAGCGCATCCACACCGTGGAACTCTCCCGGCTGCCGCATGTGGCACGGCTGCAGTCGAGCTTCGCGTTGCGCTCGGTTGTCGACCGGCCAATGCCGACCGACGCCCTGAGGCGGGGAAAGACACGCGCCACAGACTGACGCGTTATGGATTAAAGATCAGCACCATATAGGCGACGAACACGACCAGGTGCGTCATGCCCTGCAGCATGCTGGTGCGCAGACCGCCGAAGGTCAGCATGCTCATGATCAAGGTGAGCAGGAGCAGCACCATCTCGGTCGGGTCGAGGCCGAGCACGACGGAATCGCCGACCAGCAGCCCGACCAGAAGCACGGCAGGCACCGTCAGGCTGATCGTGGCGAGCGCCGATCCCAGACAGATGTTAACCGCACGCTGCAGCCGGTTGTGGCTGGCGGCCTCCAGCGCGGCAAGCCCCTCCGGCGCCAGCACCAGGATCGCCACCAGAATGCCGCCCAGCTCGGGCGGCACGCCCAGACTCTCGGTGCCGAAATCCACGATGATCGCGAGCTTCTTGGAGAGAATCACGATCGGAACCAGCGTCAGCACCAGCATGATCGCGTGGTAGCCCACCGAAACGGTCTCATGCGCTTCGTGGATGAGACCTTCCTCGGCATGCTCCTCCTCGCGCAGCTTGCCCGGCTCGACGAAGAAGTTGCTGTGCCGTCTCGTCTGGATCGCCAGGAACACCGCGTAGAGCATGATCGTCAGAAACGCGAACAGCGCCGCCTGAAGCGGCGTCAGCGTCGGCGCCTCGGTGGAGGTGGTGAAGCGCGGCAGGATCAGCGACATGGTCGCCAACGGCAGAAGCACGTTGATGTAAGCGCGGGCACCTTGCAGATTGTATTCCTGCTCGCCGTGGCGCAGGCCGCCGATCAAGAGCGACAGACCGGCGACCAGATTGAGCACGATCATGATCACCGCCAGCATCGTATCGCGGGCGAGCGTCGGATTGTCGTTTCCGGTCAGCATGATCGCCGAGATCAGCGCGACCTCGATCGTGATCACCGACACCGTCAGCACCAACGTGCCGTAGGGCTCCCCCAGGATCTCGGCCAGGCAGTCGGCATGGCGCACGACCCCGAACGCGGCCCAGAGCATCGCCAAAAAAATCCATGCGAACAGAGCGGCCGCGACGATCGGGTTGGAGAGTTCGGCGAGCCAGGTCTTTCCATAGAGCAGGAAAAAGGCGGTGGTGAGTACGCCCGCGAAGAAGGGGCCTTCCTTGCGCGCAAGGGCAAGCACGCCCGTCGATTTCGCTGCTGCCATGTTCTCGTCCCGCCTGTCCGTCCCAAATCACAATAAGAAGGTGCGGGATGCCGGCGGAAAACCGGTCCCCCTTTTGCGCCACCCAGCTCCAGATCAATCCCTTTAGATTCCGTCCGGAGAGACGGTCCATAAGGGTGGTAGCCAAACGCGCCTTACCAACACAAGGGCGGATACAAGAACGAGGCCAGGAAAATCGTCGGGCCCGGCCGCAAGGCCCGCCACATGGGCCCAAACCGCCGCACCCTTCCCTAAAACTGAATTTGTCGATTTTTATGACAACTTTTCAACGGCCACGCCGGAATTTTCTGCGCACTCAGGCCGATAGCTGCTTGACCACATGACAACAGCGCGGTTCCATGCGGGAAAATCACACGATCGATATCGTGCCAGCGCGCGATCGATGGGGAGGATCCTCGTGAACAAGCCGTGCGGCCATCTCATCGGCCGGGATTTCGTGCCTGCGCAGGCGGACGCGACCCTTCCCGTCATCGACCCGAGCACCGGGGAAACGTTCGCGATGATCGCGCGCGGCGGACGGGCGGAGATCGACGCCGCGGTGGCGGCCGCCCGCGCCGCGCTTGAGGGAGGGTGGGGCAAGCTGACCGCAACTGAGCGCGGCCGGCTGATGATTCGTCTCGCCGCCCTCGTGCGCGACCACGCGGAGGAGCTGACCGCGCTGGAAGTCCGCGACGTCGGCAAGCCGGTGCGCCAGGCCCGCGCTGACGCCTTCGCTTGCGCGCGCTATTTCGAGTTCTACGGCGAGGCCGCCGACAAGGTGCACGGGGAAACCATTCCCTACCAGGACGGCTACACCGTGATGACCGTGCGCGAGCCCCACGGCGTCACCGGCCACATCGTGCCTTGGAACTATCCCATGCAGATTATCGGGCGCTCCGTCGCCGGTGCGCTCGCCATGGGCAATGCCTGCGTGGTCAAGCCGGCCGAGGACGCCTCGCTGACGGCCCTCAAAGTCGCGGAGCTTGCGGTCGAGGCCGGATTTCCCGCCGGCGCCATCAACGTCGTCACCGGAACCGGCGAGGAAGCGGGAGCCGTGCTCGCCGCTCATCCCGGCATCGACCACATCTCCTTCACCGGCTCCAACCAGGTCGGCAAACTGGTGCAGACGGCCGGCGCCCAGAACACCATTCCGGTGACGCTGGAGCTTGGCGGCAAGTCGCCCCAGCTCGTGTTCGCCGATGCCGACCTCGATCAGGCGCTGCCCTTCCTGGTCAACGCCGTGATCCAGAATGCCGGCCAGACCTGCTCCGCCGGGAGCCGGATCGTGGTGGAAGAGGCGATCTACGAAGAGGTCGTAAACCGTCTGTCGGAGGCGTTCGGGACGCTGAAGGTGGGGCCCGCCGCAGACGATCCCGATGTCGGCCCGTTGGTGAACGCCAAGCAGCACGCCATGGTGAAGGGGTTCCTGGAGCAGGCGCGCGCCGACGGTCTGCAGATCGTGGCCGAGGCCGCCCTGCCCGACGGCCTGCCGGAGGGAGGCTACTATATCGCCCCGACCGTCGTCGGCGACGTGCCGGCGGAGCATGAGCTTGCCCAGAAGGAGATCTTCGGCCCGGTGTTGTCGGTCATCCGCGCCCGCGACGAAGCGCATGCGCTTGAGATCGCCAACGGCACCGCCTACGGGCTCGTCGCCGGGGTATGGACCCGCGACGGCGGGCGCGCCATGCGGCTCGCCCGCAAGATCCGGGTCGGTCAGGTCTTCATCAACAACTACGGCGCAGGCGGCGGCATCGAGCTGCCGTTCGGCGGCGTGAAGGCCAGCGGCCACGGCCGCGAGAAGGGCTTCGAAGCACTTTACGGCTTCTCCGTCACCAAGACCATCGCCTATCGGCACGGCTAAAACCGACATTCAACTCAGATCTAGGGACCTGGAATGCGACTGAAGGACAAGGTGGCGATCGTCACCGGGGCGGGTTCGGGCTTTGGCGAAGGCATTGTGGAGCGCTTCGCCGAGGAAGGCTGCAAGGTCGTCGTCAACGACGTGAACGCGGAGAACGGAAAGAAGGTCGCCGCCGCGCTGAACGCGCACCACGGCGACGGCACCGCGATCTTCGTGCAGGCGGACGTGACCGACGATGCGGCCGTGAAGGCGATGGTCGAGACGGCGGTGGACCGGTTCGGCAGGCTCGACATTCTGGTCAACAATGCCGGCATCTCTCACGTCAACATGCCGATGCTCGACGTGCCGGAGGAGATGGTCGACAAGATCTTCGACGTGAACGTGAAGGCGATCTGGATCGCCGCGCGCCACGCGATCCCGCATTTGCGCAAGGTCGGTGGCGGCGTCATCATCAACAACGCCTCCACCGCCGGGCTGCGCCCGCGACCGGGCCTCACCGTCTACAACGCCTCCAAGGGCGCGGCGATCACGTTGACGAAATCGATGGCGGTGGAGTTCGCGCCGGAAAATATCCGCGTCAACGCGCTCTGCCCCGTTGCCGGCGAAACGCCCCTGCTTGCTACCTTCATGGGCGCCGACACGCCGGAGAACCGGGCAAAATTCCGCGCTTCGGTTCCGCTCGGGCGGCTTTCCACCCCTCGCGACATCGCCAATGCCGCCCTCTACCTCGCCTCAGACGATGCCGCTTTCATCACCGGCGTCGCGTTGGAGGTCGACGGCGGACGCTGCGTCTGAGAAAAAGACATTTCAACGAAACCGCTAGCCTTTGCTGGCGGCTACAATCCAAAAGGGAGGGACATCCATGACCACCAAGACGCTTCTTGCCGCTACGGCGCTCGGCTTCGGCCTGTCGCTCGCGGCCGCCGGCGCCAATGCCGACGAGCTCAAGCTCGGCTATTCGCTCGGGCCGGATTCGCACTACGGCCAATCCGCCCACGCCATGGCCGACAAGCTCGCCGAGCTGTCGGACGGCAAGTGGACGATCAAGGAGTTTCCGGCCAACGCCCTCGGCGGTGAACGCGAGATGGTCGAAGGCGCGCAGATCGGCACCGTCGACCTGGTGGTCACCTCCACCGGCCCGATCGGCAACTTCGTGCCGGAGACGCTGATCACCGACATTCCGTTCCTGTTCAAGAGCTACGACCACGCCCACGCCGTGCTCGACGGTCCGATCGGCGAGGAGATCCTGGCCAAGTTCCCCGACAACGGGCTGATTGCGCTGGCCTGGGGCGAGAACGGCTTTCGCAACCTGACCAATTCGGTGCGGCCGGTGAAGGAGCCGGAGGACGCCAAGGGCCTGAAGATCCGCACGATGGAAAACCCGGTGCACATGGAGGCTTTTGAGACGCTCGGCGCCCTGCCGACCCCAATGGCCTTTCCGGAGCTCTTCACCGCGCTGCAGCAGGGCACCGTGGACGGCCAGGAGAACCCGATCGGCGTGATCCTGAACGCCAAATTCTCCGAGGTGCAGGACTATCTGAGCCTGACCCAGCACGTCTATTCGCCGGCCCTGATCATCATGTCGCCGGCGGTCTGGAACGACCTCTCCGACGAGGAGAAGGGTTGGTTCAAGGAAGCCGCCAAGGTCGGCGCCCAGGCCATGCGCGACAAGGCGGAAGCCGATGCCGCCGACGGCGTCGCCCAGCTCAAGGAGCAGGGCATGACCGTGGTCGAAGACGTCGATGTGGAGGCCTTCCAGGAGGCGCTCGAGCCGGCCTACGCCGAATATGCCAAGCAGTTCGGCAAGGACAACATCGACCGCATCCGCAACTACCAGGAATAGGCTTCCATCCGAGAGCCTTCTCACCAGGGGACGCATAGAGCGACCTGGCTGCGTCTGAACGCGCGCGAACAAGTCGCTCTAAATCCTGGCCGATAGATGCAAACGCGACGGGTCGCGACGGTTCAGACCCGCCGCGTCCCATCCCGCCCCGATTGAGACCGAGCGGATGCTATCTTTCCTGCAACGCGCCGATCGCCTTTTGATGCAGGCGGTCCTGGTGATGGCGGCGACGCTATTGTCGCTCGCCGCCTGCGTTTCGATGTGGCAGGTGATCACCCGCTTCGCCCTCGAGGACCCGTCTACCTGGTCGGAAGTCGCCGCACGCACGCTCATCGTCTGGATGGTCTATCTCGGCGTCGCCGTCGCCGTGCGCACCGGCGCGCTGATGACCGTGGAATTCCTGTTTGAGAAAAGCCGCGGCACCAGACGGCTGGTCCTCACCGCGGTGATCGCCGGCCTCTCGCTCGGCGTGCTCCTGGTGATGGCCTGGACCGGCTGGGAGATCGCCCACCGGGTCCGCTTCCAGAAGATCGCCGGTCTGGTCGATCCCTTCACCGGGGCGCGGGTTTCGATCTCCTGGCTTTATGCGGCGCTGCCGATCGGCGCGGTGCTTTCGATCGTGGCGCTGGCCGCCCGCACGGCCGAGCTGATGGCGCGCACCCGCAAGGAGACCCGGTGATGGCCGGCGGAATGCTCCTGATCCTGGTGGCGCTGTTTGCGCTGTCCGTTCCAGTCGCGATCGCGATCACCGCCGCCTCGATCGGCGGACTGGTGCTGTTCGACGACGCGCCGCTGATCGTGGTCGGACAGAAGCTCGTCACCTCGATCGATTCCTTCCCGCTGATGGCGGTTCCCTTCTTCATCCTCGCCGGCAATCTGATGGAATCCGGCGGGATATCGGCCCGGCTGGTGGATTTCGCGAAATCGATCCTCGGCAACATCCAGGGCGGGCTTGCCTGCTCCTGCGTGCTGACCTGCATGATCTTCGCCGCCGTCTCCGGCTCCAGCATCGCCACCACGTTCGCGATCGGCGCGATCATCATTCCGGCGATGGCGGCCCACGGCTATCCCCGTCCCTTCGCCGCCGCTCTGCAGGCGACCTCCGCCGAACTCGGCGTCGTGGTGCCGCCGTCGATCCCGCTGATCCTGTACGGCGTCTCGGCCGACACCTCCATCGGCGACCTCTTCATCGCCGGCATCGGTCCCGGCCTCCTGATCGCGGGGGCACTGACGCTCGGCGTCTACGTCATGTGCAAGATCAACGGCTGGGGCAGGGAAGACGGCCGGGGACGCCTCAGCTTCGTGCGCGCGTTCGAGCGCGCCGCGCTGGCACTCCTGATGCCCGTGGTGGTGATCGGCGGCATCTACACCGGCGTCTTCACGCCCACGGAGGCGAGCGCGGTCGCCGTCTTCTACGCGCTCCTGATCGGGGTGGTGTTCTATCGCACCATCGGGTTCAAGGAGCTGGCCTCCGTGCTGCGCCGCTCGGTGATCTCGTCGGCGGTTATCATGTTCACGATCGCGGCTGCCGGCCTGTTCTCCTTCCTGCTCACCCGAGCCGGCGTACCGGCGGCGATCGGCGCCTGGATCGCCTCTGCCGTCGACAGTCCCTGGGCCTTTCTCTTGGGCGTCAACATCGCGCTCTTCATCGTGGGCATGTTCATCGAAACGTCGGCGGCTATCGTGGTGCTCGCGCCGATCCTGGCGCCGGTCGCGATGCGTTTCGGGGTCGACCCGGTTCATTTCGGCTTGATCATGGTGGTAAACTTGGCAATGGGCATGATCACGCCGCCCTTCGGCGTCAATCTATTCGCCGCCTGTCAGGTCGCTGGAATCGGATTCGAACGGATCGTGCCACGGTTGTTGCCCTTCCTCCTGATCGTGATCACCTGCCTGATGATCGTCACCTACGTGCCCGCGGTCTCTGTCGGGCTCGTCGATCTGCTGCCCTGACATGGCCGGACGGCGCGCATCCGACGATTTGCTTCGCACGCTCAACGACGGCACCGAACGGCCGGCGCGGCTGGCCGACCAAGTCTATCGCCAGCTCCGCCGCTCCATCCTTCAAGGCGAGATCGCACCGGGCGCAAACCTGCCCGGCGAGATCAAACTCGCCAGGGTGTTTCAGGTCTCGCGGCCGGTGGTGCGCGAAGCGATCGGGCGGCTCAGGACCGATGGGCTGGTCGCTTCGCGCCGAGGCTCCGGCACCTATGTCGCCGAGACGGTGCCAGAGATGGAAGAGAACGTAGAGCCACCCGAGGCGCTCGATCTCGCCGCCGTGCGCGATGCGCTGGCGGAGCTGGAATTCCGCATGGTAATCGAGGCGGAGACCGCCTATCTCGCAGCCCAGCGCCGCGGCCAGGACGATCTAAAAGCCATGGAGGAAGCCCTCGACGCGTTCGCCGCAGCCCTCGAGGAGGGTCGGGTTGCCCGCCATTTCGACCGCATGTTCCATCGCGCCATCGCCGAAGCCACCGGTAACGCCCGCTTCGTGGTCGCGCTCGACGCGCTGGAAAGCGAGCGCAGCCCGGCGGAGCTTCTCATGCGCCACCGGCTGCACTTCCACCCGCGCGACCGAGGCCGCGCCGTTTTGGCCGAGCATCGCGACATCCTGCGCCTGATCCGGGACCAGGATTCCGAAGGCGCCCGGCGGGCCATGCGCAACCATCTGGAGCGCGCCCGCATCCGGATGATCGGCTATGGACCGAATGGGTGAACCGATGCGCCCCGCTGCCGGTTAGGTCCTGTCCATTGCCATCGCCTTTTCGCCGCCGGCGACGGAATAGTTGATGGGCGCCTTGCGGGTCTTCAGGAAGTCCTCAAGACTCTCGCCGCGCATGCTGGCATAGACTTGCGGGTTCGACACGCCGACCACGGCGGCCATCTTTTCCAAAACGAAGAAGCTAACCCCACGGCGGATCATCTCGATCCAACGCCGCTCGCGGATCAACGCCCGCTCTTCTGCCGTGAGGCCGTAGTCGTCGGCCAGCGCATCGAAATCGGTTAGAAACCGCTCGCGGTGCTCAGGCTCGATCAGACGGTGCAGGAAATCGTTCATCCGGAACGCGTCGAGGCTGCGCTCCAGCGTGAACGGGTAAGTGCCGGCGAGCGTCTCCGCCCCTTCCAACTCGTAGCCGATATGCCGGCGATAGGCGTCCATCTCGGCCGGATCCGGATCGCCACCCAGATCCTCGAAGATCAAGGTCGCGATGTTGGTGACCGACGGCGCGTAGGTGGAGGAATGGACCTTGCGCACGCTGTCGGAAAGCGCACCGCGCATGATCAGCCACATGATGACCTCCGCCCCTTCCATGCCGCCGAGGGTGGCGTATTCCGCAAGCCGCTTTTCCACCAGCTTCTGAGGTGCCGTCTCCAGAAGCGACAGGAATTCGTTGTCCCACTCCTCGTTGAGGAAGCCGGCGCGTTCGCCGTGCACCTGATGGGAGAGGCCGCCGGTCGCCATGACCGCGACCTTGAGATCCTCGTCGGGATAGCTCTGGATCGCCTTGCGCAACGACTTGCCGAGCTTGTAGCAGCGGCGCGCATTGGGGATCGGAAGCTGCAGCACGCCCACCTGCAGCGGGACGATCGCACCTTGCCATGGCCCCGTCTCATCGCCGAGCATGGACAGCGGCGACAGACAGCCATGGTCCAACGGCTTGCCCTGGAAGAAGGACATGTCGAACTCGTCGGCAACCAGCGCCGCCCCGATATGGCGAGCGAGCGCGGCGTGGCCCCTGGCCGGCGGCACATCGCGCGCCCCGCCGCCCTCGTCGGCCGCCACATAGGTGTCGTCCACACCCAACGCGAACGCGGAATAATGGTCGAAGAAGAAGGACGTGATGTGATCGTTGTAGATCATGAACAGGACGTCGACCTCTTTGGCCTTCACCCAGTCGCGTACATGGGCAAAGCCCTCGAAGATCGGCGCCCAAGCCGGATCGTTCTCCTTGTGGGTGTCCTTGGCGAAGCCGATGGTCGGCGAATGCGAGGCGCCGATGCCTCCAATGATGCGTGCCATGCCGTGGGTTCCTTCCAGTCGCGCGCTGCGCCTTATTCTGTTGATCGCATCCGCTGCTTCGGCCGACGGATGACCGTCGCCGCCGGGGCGTGTGCCGATGCGACGATAGCTAATCCGTCATTCTGGACAATCAGACACACATAGACATATCGTTCTGTTTTCTGAACGATTGGTCGCCATGAACTGGAACGTCGACGACGTACCGATCTTCGTCGCAGTGGTGGAGGCCAACGGCTTTACCGCCGCCGCCGACGCGCTCGGCATGCCGAAGTCCACCGTCAGCCAGGCAGTCCGCCGGTTGGAAGACGGCCTCGGCCTGCGCCTGCTCGACCGCAACTCCCGCAATCTCCGGATCACCAGCGAAGGCGAGACATTCTACCGACAGGCGCTCTTGATCCTGGAGCAGGTCCGCGAGGCCGACGCGACGATGGCGGGGCTCACGGCCGTCCCGTCCGGCCGGCTGGTCGCCGCCCTTCCGCTCGCGCTCTGCCAGGAAATCGTTGCCCCCCAGCTTGCGGCATTCAGAAATGCCTATCCGGCGATCGAACTGGAGCTGATCATCACAAGCCGGGGGATCGACATCCTGCGCGACCAGGTCGACATCGCCGTCGTCGTCGGCCCGCAGAGCGATTCCGATCTGATTTCAAGGACGCTCTATTCCGGCCGGCTTGTCTGGGTCGCCAGCCCCAACTACCTCGCCGCGAATCGGCT
Source organism: Amorphus sp. 3PC139-8 (assembly GCF_040750475.1). Taxonomy (NCBI): domain Bacteria; kingdom Pseudomonadati; phylum Pseudomonadota; class Alphaproteobacteria; order Hyphomicrobiales; family Amorphaceae; genus Amorphus; species Amorphus sp. 3PC139-8. The sequence continues at coordinate 226,129 of NZ_JABJVY010000005.1, forward strand.
CGGCGACAGTCCGGCGAACCTCGTCGCCCACATTCAGGTGTGCGAGACCCGCTACGGCCTCAAGCGCATGCCGGTGCACTATGGCGGCGAGGCCGCCGACATCGACCTCTCCCATGGCGTGACCCATGTGAACGACCCGCTGTCGGTCCGTCAGGCGGTGTTGAACGGGGCCGGCGTGTCGTTCCTGCCGGAACTTTATTGCCGCCGACAGATCGCCAACGGCAGCCTAGTGGAGGTGGCGAAACCGGTGAGCTTCGACCTCTCCGCCTCGGTGCTTTCAGTCGTCTATCCGAGCCGGCGCCTGATGTCCCCGAAAGCGCGGGCCTTCATCGACTTTCTGAACGAGATCTGTCGGGTCTAAGTTATTGTTTCGACGCGTTTGCCGCCGGCTGACCGATTCCCACTTTTCCTGGAATTGCTCTCCCACCAGCGCGCGACTGCGCGCCGGCCGGGGGCCGCCCACCCGGAGCCGGTTCGCGAAGCGAATTCGGCGTGAGGGGGATCTTTTCTACGCAAATCCGGCCGGAAAACCGGTTTCCACTTTTCCTGGAATTGCTCTCCCACCAGCGCGCGACTGCGCGCCGGCCGGGGGCCGCCCACCCGGAGCCGGTTCGCGAAGCGAATTCGGCGTGAGGGGATCTTTTCTACGCAATTCCGGACGGAAAACCGGTTCCCACTTTTCCTGGAATTGCTTCAGTTTCCCTTCTCCGGCGGAACGTCCTCCGATGCGACGGCGGCGCCGGCCGCGGCCCTGGCCACCTCCTCGCGCGTGGGCGACTTGTGGCCATGGCCCTCGCCATCCTCGTCATCGTCGTGGAAGTTCGGAACGTCCACGATCACGCGCTTGGGCGCGAAATTGATCCCGTTCGCCCGGAAGGCTTCCTGGACCTTCTGATAGACCGCCTTGCGGATGCCCCACTGCTTGTTCGGCTTGGCCATGAACTTGCCGGACACGATGAAGGCGGAATCGTCCATCTTCACCACACCCTGGGACTTGAAGGGCTGGATGAAGTCGGGACCGAGATCGGGGTCGTCCATCATCTCCTGGCCGATTTTCTTGAAGATCTTGCGCACCTTATCGATGTCGGTGTCGTACGGCACCCGGAAGCGCAGCTTCATGATCACCCAGTCGCGACTGAAGTTGGTGACCTTACCGATATCGCCGTAGGGGATCGTGTAGACCGCGCCGAGGGTCGAGCGCAGCACGATGGAGCGGGCGTTAAACTTCTCCACCGCGCCGGCCGTCCCGCCCGCGTCGATGTACTCGCCGATGCGGAAGGCATCGTCCATCAGGAAGAACATGCCCGAGATCAGGTCCTTCACCAGCGTCTGCGCGCCGAACCCGACGGCCAGGCCGAACACGCCGGCACCAGCGATCAACGGCGCGATGTTCACCCCCATGGAGGAAAGCGCCACCATGACCACGATCACCGCGAGCATGATCTGAACCGCGCGGCGGAAGATCGGCAGGATCGTCTGGAGCCGGGTTCCAGCCGAAAGCGCCGGCCCCTCGTCGCCATGGTCGTCGTGCCCGCTTGCCGACTTTTCGCTGGCGAGCTTGCGGTCGATCCAGGCGGCGATGAACGACCAGCAGACATAGCCGACCAGAAGGATCAGGCCGATATCCATCAGCACCCCCAGGACGTATTGGGCGAGCGGATATTCCCGACTGGAGGAAAACACGTCGACGCCGATCGTCAGGGCGAACAACGCAATGGAAACGACCAGAACCGCGATCGAAATCACCCGGCCGAGCACGCGCTTGTCGCGAACGACCGCGGACGACGCGCCGGCGGACGCCGTCTCTGTCACCTCGACCTGCTCGCCATCGTCGTGGTCGGTGACATAGATCGGGGTCGGGCCCTCTTCCTCGACCACGGAGTGATCGTCGACCTTGAACAGCATCTTCAGGACGGCTGTCAGGTACGGATTGAAGACGAACAGCACGAAGAAGCCCAGAGCCGCGCTGAGCGGATCGAACGACCGGTTCAAGAGCAAGGCATAGATGCCGACCAGGAAGGCCACCAGCACGTAGGCGACCGCGAACGCGTACCAGGCCCAACCTGCGGCCCCTTCCGCCCAGCGGGGCATGGAACCGTCCTCGATGGCATTCTGAACGGAGCGCACGGCGTGGCGGCGATAGCGCCAGAGAAAGAAGCAATAGGAGAGCGTGAACAGGATACCGCTCAGGAGCGCGCCAAGACGCCAGGTGTCGTGATCGACGCCCCACATGCGCCCCAGCGTGCCGAACAAGAGCAGCGCGATGCCAAGCGCCACCTGCCGGCGGGTGCCGCGGACGAAATGGGCGGCCGCCTCGTCGTCGACGGGCATGATCCGCCAGCCGGGATGCTTCGGCAGGAACACGAAACGCACGACGGCCTCGGCCACGCGCGTGATCAGAATGGCGAGCAGAACCACGATCACGAAGTCGCGTCGCGGGACATCACCTTGCCAGATCACGAAGAAAGCAGCGGCATAGCCCACCGCGAAAGCCGCGATCGCGCCCAACCCGTGACCGAGCTGACCGAGGGCGCGGGTGAGCTTCTGGCGCACGGTTTCGATCGGGGCCGCCTCGTAGCGCGCGACCATGGAGCGGGTCGCCAAGCGATACAGAAACTCAAGCACCGCACCAGCGAGCGACAGCCCGACGATCGTACCGACAACGAGCAAAAGTCCGCCCGAGCCGACGCCGATCCGGAGCTTCTCCTGCATGTGGCCGAGATAGTCCGGCAACACATGTCCGAATTTGCCGAGAACCGCGGAGAGGTTCTGCCTGATCTCCGTGCCCTTCTGCTGAAGGGCCTGCATCGAAAGGGCCGCGGTGTTGGTCGCCGCCCCGGCTTGGGCGGCCGGTGCGGTTTCGGATAGATAGTAGAGCAGAAGATCCCGCGCCTGAGCGTCGGTCATCTTGCCAATCAGGGCAGCACGCTCCTCAGACGTCAGTGGCGCAAGCTCGCTCGCCACCGCCGCCGGCGTTTCGGAGTGGGACGCGCCAGAAGAGCCGGCCCCCTGCGCCATGGCCATGGTTGCCGGAAGGCCCAGAACGGCAAGCGCAACGACCAACATCGCCAACAGCGACCTGCATCGGCTCACCCGTTGCCCCAAGACACCCCCCATCGTCCCTCTCCTTCAACCCCGAACCGCGCGCTCTGGCGACAATCGTATTCCAACAACCCAAGTTCAGCGCCTGCCAAGCCAAGTGGAAACCGGTTGGCCGTTAGAAAACGCACCGAAACAAGAACTTAGACCCACGAATCCGAGAAAAGCGGAACGGGCCTAGAATTAAACGAAAAATCCGCGTCGCCTGACACTCTCATTCTTTTACAAGTCGCGTCGGGCTATGGGGGAATCGGCATCCACTTTTCGCCAGGTGCGCTCAAGCATCTCCAGACGAAGCAGATCTAGAGGCTTTCCCCTCTAACCTGCAAGCGCACTTAAAAGTCGACCCGCCAAATCTATACTGGCGCGACCCGACTTTTCGTAGACAACTGCTGCAGGAAGAATACGAGCACAGACAACGGCGCACGGGCGACAGCCATCCCCAAAACGGGAACGCGTTACCGGACGGCGACACGATGTCCACGTCGCCTGGAGAGGCTTTAACATCTCGCCCCTGAATCCGCTTATCATTTCGCGTCACCGCGAATGTCGGATCCCGTCTCCAGAAACAAAAAAGAGCGCGAAGGATAGCCCTCCGCGCTCTCGTCTCCGCAAACGATCGTTCGCCGGCTCACCGACGCCGACGCTCAACGCCGGCACCGCCCCTCATCGCCGGTCGCGGACGAAGGCGGCCCGCACCATTATTTGATGATCGACGCGACGACGCCTGCACCGACGGTGCGGCCGCCTTCGCGGATGGCGAAGCGGAGCTGCTCTT